>CAMVAP010000006.1 GCA_947165485.1 uncultured Prevotellaceae bacterium | reverse complement strand
TGGCGCCCGTCTTGACGCAATAGTCCACGCAGCGTTGAGCTCCGCCGATGTTCACATCCTCAATCTCGGTGCCCTCGCTGAAGTGCTTCACGATGGCCGCGCAGTTGAAGATGGTGTCCACCTTGAGCCCCTCACCAAAGTCGCTGGTCACATCGCCCAGAACGATGTGCAACCGCTTGCCAAAGAGTTCCTTGAAGGCGTCAGAGAAGTAGTAGAACAGCAAGGTGCGCAAGCGACTGGCGGCAGCCTCCTCGTTCTTGCCGCGCACCAGACAGTAAATGTTCTGAGCATCGGAATCAATGAGCTCACGCAGGATGTGAATGCCCAGGTAGCCAGTGGCACCCGTCAGCAGTACGTTGCCCAGCGACTGGCGTTCACCCTTGCGGAAGTTGTCCAGCGTGTTGCGCTGCAACAGGTTGTTGATGGCCGTGTAGTCAAATGCCGACACCTCATCGTTGCCCTCGTCGCCAGTCTCGCCCGTGATGAGTCGGGCCAGCTTGCGAGGCGTGGGGTTGGCAAACACGTCGCCATAGGCCACGTGCAATCCAGCCTTATCGGCCTCGATGATGACACGGGTCACCACAAGCGAGGTGCCTCCCAACTCAAAGAAATTGTCGGTAGCGCCCACCTTGTCCATTTGCAGGATGTCGGCAAAGATGTCGCAGAAGGCGCGCTCCGTATCATTGACCGGCTCAACCTGTGCCGAACTGATAGCCAGCTCGGGCTCGGGCAGAGCCTTGACATCGGTCTTGCCATTGGGCGTCATGGGCATCTCCTTGAGTTGCAGGTAAGCCGTGGGCACCATGTATTGCGTCAGACTCTTGGAAATCTCGCTCTTGAGCGCGTCGGGTGCAATCTCGCGGTCGGCGGTATAGTAGGCGCACAGGTGCTCCTTGTCGTTGATCTTGCGGATGAGGATCACCACCTTCTTCAAGCCCTCGACCTTGAGCATCACATTCTCGATCTCGCCCAGCTCGATGCGCAGTCCGCGCAACTTGATCTGGTGGTCGGTGCGTCCCAGGATCACCACATCACCGTCGGGCAGCCACTTGGCATAATCGCCCGACTTGTAGATGCGTGTGCCGTGATAATCCACAAAGCGTTCACGGGTCATCTCATCCAGGTTGTTGTAGCCATGAGCCACGCCACGGCCACCGATGTACAGCTCACCCACGACACCAACGGGCAACTCGTTGCCATCCTGGTCCACGATATACTCGATGACGTTCAACTGGGGCTTGCCCACGGTCACGATGTCGGCATGGGTCAATTCCTTGTTGTTGGATGCCACGGTGATCTCGGTGGGACCATAGCAGTTGAAGATGCGGGCCTTTGTCACATTGCGCAGCTGTTCGAGCAACTGGTCGGAGAATTTCTCACCACCGGCACGCACAATGTTGATGTGGCTGATGGCATTGCAGAAGTCCTCGCTCGTCAGCCAGGTCATCCATCGGGATGGTGTGCCTGATACCATGTTGATGTGCTCCTCGTTGATGAGGTGAGCCAGGTCGAGCGGGTTGTTGGCCTGTTCCTCGGTAGCTACAATGAGCGTCTTGCCGTTGAAGTATGCCGTGCCGATGTCCTGCAAGGCGGCGTCAAACGAGATGGTCGTCACGCTCAAGATGCGACGGGCATCGGTCATGACACCGTTGGCAAACACGTTGGCCGGATGGCCGTACAGGTAATTGCAGATGCCGCGGTGATGCAGCATTACGCCCTTGGGACGGCCTGTCGAGCCGCTGGTGTAGATCAGGTAGGCCAGGTCGTCGGGAGTGATGTCGGTCACAAGGGTACCATCGTTATCGTCGTTGATCAGCTCTTCCACATTGATAGCCTTGCCCTCGGGAACGGTCTCCATGCGGTCGGCAGTGGTGATGATATAGCGGGCTTCGCTATCCTCGAGAATGAGTTTCACGCGGTCGGCGGGGTACTCGGGGTCGCAGGGAATATAGGCGGCACCGGTTTTCAGGACACCGAACAAGGCCAGTACCAGACGGCTGGTGCGGGGCAACAGCAAGGCGACACGGTCGCGCTCTTTCACTCCGCGTTTCCTCAATGCGGCGGCAATGCGGTTGGTCACCATGTCCATCTCACGATAGGTGAATCGGGCATCGGTGGCTACCAGTGCCTCGTGATCGGGCTGGGTCTGGGCAAAGTGGCCAATGCACTCATGGAAGAACTTGAATGGAGCTTCACCCGTTGCCGTTTGACGCAAGTGGCTCAATTCCTCTTCTTGTCCCTCACTCACGATGGAGATGTGGCGCAGTTTCTCGTTGGGTTGCTGCATCATGTGGTTGGCCACAGCCACGATGCTCTCGGCCAGGCCGCGACCCACGCGCTCGCTGTAAATCGAGTCGTCATACTGGACGACCACGCCGCGAGACTCGATCTTGATGTTGATTTTGAACTTGGGCACATTGAGCTCCAGCAGTTCTTGACCGATGACCTTGCCATTCACGGTGTATTGTGAGAGCACGCCCACCTGGTAAGCGTAGGCTATAGCGGGACGGAAACCATAGTCGGTAGCGATGCGGGCAAACGGGTAATCCTCGTGCCGCAGGGTCTGGTCAAATGTGTCGCTGGTCTGTTTCAAGTACTCGCTCACGGTCACATCATCGATGTTCAAGCCCAGAGCGAGGGTGTTGACAAACATGCCCACTGTGTCGGCAATCTTGAGATTGCTGCGACCGCTGCTCACGGTGCACAGGTACACCTCGCGATTGTTGGTATAGCGCGAGATGACATAGGACGTAGCAGCCAGGAATAGATGCGCTGGCGTGATTTCCTGCTCACGGCAGAAGGCGGTAGCCTTCTCCAGATCGGTGGGGCAAACCGCTTCGCCAATGAAGCCCTGCTCGTCGCTCTTGGGCAGGTCGGCTGGAATCTCACTGGCACCCTCACAGGCCTGCAATCTCTGGGCAAAGAATTGTTGAGCCTTCTTGAAGGAATCGGTCTCCTCGGCAGCTTGCTGGTCGGCGACAAAGTCCAGATAGTTATAGGACTCTTTCTCAACAGCCTTGCCCTCGATGGCAGCGTTGATTTGACGTATGAGCAGGTCGGCTGAACCACCGTCAAACACCAGGTGGTGCACATCCAGTAGCAGATAAACGCCGCTGGTGGTCTTGACAACCTCGGTGCGGTAGAGCGGTGCCTTCTGTAAATTGAAGGGACGCACAAACTCGTTCTTGTAATCAGCCAATTTCTTCTCGTCCATCTCGGTGATGTTGACCTCGACGGGAACGCTGTCGTCCAGCGTTTGCACAATGGTGTCACCCATTGTGGTGAAGTGGACACTCAACTCGGGATGCGCCTCGATGACCTGCTTTACTGCTGCGGCAAGGGCGTTGGCATCGGTGCCCTCGGGATAGGAGAGCAGGTAAGGAATATTATAAATTGTGGATGCTGGATTCTTCAGGCAATCAAAATAGACACCAGTTTGGGCGTAGGACAGGGGAGCGCTGGTCCTCGCTTGTCCCTCCTCGGTAGCCCCCTTGGCGGTCGTTGTAGCGCCACCGGCCAGCATCATTTTCAGTATCTCGTTCTCGATCGACTGGATGGTGCCGGTTTTCACTAGGCTGCGGGAATCAAGGGTCACGCCATATCGCTTGTTGACTTGCACGGCCAGCTTGATGGCCGAGATGGAGGTCAATCCTGCATAACCCAGCACCGTCGTCACGCCAAAGTCGGTCGTGTTGACGATGTCGGCAACAATCTGGTGAAGTTCCTGCTCCAGCACATTCATGGGCACGTTGGCCTCCTCGATAGCAGCTGCCTTCTTCTCGGGCTTGGGCAGGGCACGCTTGTTCACCTTCTGGTTCTGGTTCAGGGGGATGGCATCGATCTGCATCGTCACGGCAGGAACCATATAGGGGGGCTTCTGGTCGAGGATGAAGTTGTTGAGCGCTTCGATATCCACCTGGCTGTCACTCACGATGTAGGCAGCAATGAACTTGCCACCGCCATCCTCGTCAAATGCCTGTACCGTGGCATCCTTGATGCCCGGGAACTCGCGGATGATGCTTTCCACCTCCTTCAACTCGATGCGGAAACCGCGTATCTTGACCTGACCATCGCGGCGGCCCACAAACTGGATGTCGCCCGAGGGCAGGTAGCGCACGATGTCGCCCGTGCGATAGACGCGGGCATATTTCTCATCGCTGGTAAACGGATTGCTGATATAGACCTCGGCAGTCTTCTCGGGACGGTTGAGGTAGCCGCGGCTCACCTGCGGGCCAGCCACCCACAACTCACCAGCAGCGCCAACGGGCAGGCGGTGTCCTTGTCCATCGACGATGTATAACCGCATGTTGTCCAGTGGCTTGCCGATGGGGATTTCTTTCATCTTCCTGCCCACCAGATAGGTCGTGGTGAAGATGGTGCACTCGGTGGGACCATAGACGTTATAGAAGTTGAAGCCTTGTGGTGGGGTGAGGGATGCCAACTTCTCACCGCCAGTCGAGAGGTGCATCAACGAGTGGTTCTCGATGCTGGTGGCAAACTGGTAACCCACCTGGGTCGTCATGAACGAGTGGGTGATGTTGTTTTGCTCAAAATAGTCGTTCAGCGCAATCAGGTCAAGACGCAACTCCTCGGGAATGATGTGGAGCGTTGCGCCGCTGGTCAATGCTGGATACATGTCCATCATGCAGGCGTCAAAGCCGTAGCTGGCATAGGCTGCCACGTTGTGTTCAGGCTTGAGATCGTAGTAGCGCTGGTACCAGTGGCAGAAGGCCACCAGGTTGCCGTGGGTCAACTGGCACCCCTTGGGTATGCCGGTCGAGCCCGACGTGTAGAGCAGGATAAATAGTTGGTCAGGCTTGATTTCCACTTGAGGAGCGGGTGTGCTGTGCAGGGTCATGATATCCTTGGTCAACAGCACTTGACCCTGGTACTCGTCAACGATGGAACGCAGCTCCTCATCGGCAATGAGCAGTTTGGCGCTTGCGTCCTGCATCATGAAGTTGAGGCGCTCCTTGGGGTAGCTGGGGTCGAGTGGCTGGTAAGCACATCCGGCCTTCAGCACGCCCAGCGATGCGATGGGCATCCACTCACAGCGGGGAATCAGTACCGACACCACGTCCTCGGCACCCAATCCTTGGCTGGTGATGTAGGCGGCAATGCGGTCGCTGATTTCGTCCACCTGCTTGTTGGTGAATCGCTTGTCTTGATATACCGCAGCGATGTCATCGGGTGTGGCCTGAACCTGGGAGCGGAACAGGGACACGATGGTCTGGCTGTTGTCATAGTCCACATCGGTGTGATTGAAGCTGTCCAGGACCTCTACCTGGGATGCTGTGGCGATGTTGATGTCACGCAGGTATTCTTGGGCAACGAAACCCTCCAGCACGGCTTCATAGCTCTCCAATATCTGAGCGATGAACTCGCGGGAGTATTCGTTGGAATTGTACTCGGCCTTGGCCTGTACTTTGTTGTCTTTGATAAACACCTTGAGGTAGAACGAGGCATCAAGGGTGCTGTTGCCAATGCGGATGGTCTGCATGGGCTTGTCGCCCATCGTCTCGTTGTCAAACAACTGGCCATGCCATGCAAACATCGAGTTGGTTTGCAGGTTCAGGTCGGTCATCACGTCGGTGTAGGTGTACACCTCGTGCTTGCGGCAACCGCTCATCTGCTCTTGTCCCTGTTGCATGTATTCCAGCACGGTGGTCTCGGGTGTGAACTTGGCATACACTGGCAGTGTCTTTACCGTCATGCCCACCGAGTGAAGGAAACGTTTGTCCGAGCGACCGTTATAGACGGTGTTGAACAGCGATTCCGGCTCATTGTTGAATTTCGCAAGCAGGTAGGCAAACGCCGAGGTGAACAGTGTGCTCTTGTAGATTCCATTGTTCTTGCAGTAGCCCTCTACCATGTCCATGTCGAGCGAGAGTGTGCGCAACAGGTTATCCTCGCGGTGCTCGGCATCTTCCACATCGGGCATGAACTGAGTGAACGTGTCGCTGCAATCAAACTGGCTGGCATACCACTGCTTGGCTTCTTCAAAGGCTGGTGACTCACGTTGCTCGGCCTCGGCCTGTGCCACTTGCATGAGGGTCAACTCCTCGGGTGCTATGTCCTCGCCATGATAGGCCTTGTCAATGTCCTGCAACATGATCTGCATCGAGGTGCCGTCAACAATGATATGGTGATAGTCGAGGAAGAGGTAGTAGTGCTCACTGTTGCGCATGAGGTTGACGTGGAACAAGCGGCCACCATTCAGGTCAAAGGGGGCGACCAGTCGAGCCTTTTCCTGCTCGATGTCCTGTATCTCCTCGATAGCAAGTGACCACTGCTCGCTAGCCATGTCCAGGGTCTGTACGGGTTCCCCGTCATCGTTAAGCTCGATGCGGGTGAACAGGGTGGGGTGGGCCTTGAATGCCGTCTCGATGGCGGCAAGCAGGCGCTCACCGTCAAGACTGCGGTCCAGTACATATATATAAGGAAGATTATAGAATGCTTCACCGTTGTGGTCGACGCATTCTACATAGATTCCGAATTGAGATTTGGATAAGGGAGCTGTTAGTTTCATATTTACTTGTTTTGGGTTGTTAGTTATTACCATTTTGTTGTGAAAATGCGCGGGTTGACATTTATTGAAATCCATCCCCAGCGCAGGGTGTTATTGCTGGTGCCACGCTTGAGGCGCTCCATCGTTTCGCTACCCCACATCAGTGAAACACCCGCCGACAATGCCACGTCGCGCGTCAGGGCATATCTGCCTTGTAATTCCCACTCATGTCCAAGCGTTTGGCCCATGGCTTCGAGCTTGGTGGCCGTTGCAAAATAATGATATGACGTGCTCAGGTTCAAGCCTTTGATGGGACGGTATGAACCACCGATGTAGGCATTCTGCAATCCAGGGGTGAAGCCGAACAAATAGGTACTCACGTAGAAGAAGTCCATAGCGCCATAGAACTTGTGGTGCGAGCCATATACTGTGCTGAAGCCCCTGATGACTTCATGGCGAGTCATTCCGATGGTGCCCTCGCTGGGCACAGCAAAGTACTTGTCACCGCTCAGGTAGTCAAATCCCGCTGTGATACTATAGGATTGCGAAGGACTAAAAGTGACCTTGCCACTGGCCATCCAGGCATCGATCTTCATGTTTGTCTCGTTGCGGCCAAACTGGTGATAATAGGAAGCCGATGCCCTCCAGTGCTTGGGTTGAAACAGCACATAGCCACCCAGCAAGTGCTGAAAGATGGTTTTGTCTCTCTCCAGATTAGCAATGTCGTCCTTGTTGGCCTGCATGCCTATGTTCATAAACAACAATGAGGCTCCCAGCGGAATGCGCTGCAGGTCATAGTGGTACCACAAGGTATGCATTGTCTTGTAGGGTTGCGCCCCACCCGAGTAATAGTTGCCGCCTTGTGACATCACCTCGGCATTCTGGTTATAGGCCAGGATAGCGTGCGCCTTGTGGCCGTGTCCCTCATAACCCAGTCGCAGCACGTCGTGTGACGACGAGGCCATGGCCCAGTCATCCGAACCGATGATGCGCTCATCATCATAGTTGAGGGCGATGCGTCCCACCTGGGCAAACAGGCCATTGCGGGCCGTGAGCTTTGCCCAAGTCTCATAGATGTTGAACGAGCCCTTTCCTGCCTGTCCCCACACGCCATTGTGCTGTGGCGTCACGCGGGCCTCCAGCCAGTCGCGCTTGTAGTTGATGGGGAGTCGCACGCGACCCATGATGAAGTTGGAACTGGGAATAGTCCCGCCGTCATCGTTTTCTTTTCCTTCTTCGACTTTAGGAAAACCGCCATAGCGAGTCTCGCCACGGGTCATGAACTGCAACGACACGTCCAGCTGGTTCAGTGGCTCAGGTATGGTGTCGGTCGAGGGTTGACCTTGGGCTGTGAGGCATGGCAAGAGGACAGCGGCAAGCAGCCACCGCTTGATGTTGATGAGCTTGAATAACATGGAACGTGATTATTCAAACTCAAACAAGTTGATGAATCCCGTAATATTGAACACGTTCTTGATGTCCTCATTCACGTTGCGCAGGGTGACCGTTTTGCCCTTGGCCTTGGTCTTCTTGAGCACGTCGAGCAGGATGCGCAGGCCGCTGGATGCGATATACTCCAGTTCCTGGCACTCAAAGGTGATATCTTTACCTTCTTCTCTAGCGGTAATGGGCTTGAGAATCTGTTCGGTCTCGATGGCGGCTGCCGTGTCGAGCGATCCGGTCATGGTGACGAGAGTCATCCCCTCAAGTTCTTGGATTGTCGTTTTCATTTTTTAGTCTTATTTATTATAATATTGTTATTATTGTTATTCGGTTGTAAATCCTTCTTGAGGGTGAGCACATTATTGCCGTCGATGCGCTCATAGTTGATGGAGTCCATCAATTGTTGCACTAACAGGATGCCCAGGCCGCCAATGGGGCGGTCCTCGGCGCTGAGTGTAGTGTCGGCATCACCACCTTGTGTCGGATCAAAGGCTTTTCCCTGATCGGTGATGATGAATTTCAACCACTGCTTGGTAGCCTTGGCTTCAACCGTGATATCACCCTTGACCCCTAGTGGATAGGCATAACTCATCACGTTGACCACAGCCTCCTCGACTGCCAGCATGAGTTGTGACACTAAAGAGTGGCCAAGGTTTAATTTGTCTGCCACTAATTTGATAAATTGATTGAGTTCGGGCACCTCTTTCACATCATTGCTCAGGAACTTGGTCTCCTTGAGGATGATGGCCTCGTCAGGACGGTGGTAGTTGATGGCGACCATCGTCAGGTCGTCGCTCTGCTTGGCGCCATCGGCAAATTGGACAGCTCGCTCATGCAGCGTGTCCATCAGTACAGCCGGTGAGGTCTGACCTTGTTCCAGACACTGTTGAGCCGAGTCGATGATGCGTTGCAGCCCAAAGAGCTGATGCGTTGTGTCGCTGGCTTCGGTCAAACCGTCGGTATAGAGGAACATGGTGAACTTGCTGGGCAGCTGTACATGTTGCTGCGTGTACTTGAAGTCGTTGAACAGGCCGACGGGCAGATTAGCGTTGACGGGAAGCTGTTTCACTCCCTGACTGATAATCAACGGCGCGTCGTGTCCCGCATTGCAGTAGCGCAGGCGACCCGTGGGCAAGTCAAGCACCCCGATGAACAAGGTGACAAACATGTTGATCTCGTTGCCCTCACAGGCGGTTTCGTTAATGCCCGTCATGATGTGTGCGGGATCGGTCTCATGAACCGACAAACTGCGGAAGAAGGAGTGCACCACAGCCATCACCAGTGATGAGGGAACACCCTTGCCGCTCACGTCGCCGATGCAGAAGAACAGTTTCTCGTCGCGGATGAAGTAGTCATACAAGTCGCCACCCACTTCCTGGGCTGTTATCTGCTTGCCGCTCACTTCCACGTCGTCACGTGTGATGCTGTTTCTTGGAAGCATCTCGCTCTGAATCCTCTGGGCGACGTTGAGTTCGCTGTCGGTTCGCTCTTTATTCAGTCTGGATTCATGCAATCGTCTTGTGTACTGGCTGACGCGGTACAGGATGAATCCCAGCAATGAAAAGGCTCCAAGCATGAGCAACAACATGTTGCGGCGCATGTGATAGAGCTTGCTGTACACCTCGTCGTCATAGCACACCATTACCACCTGCCAGTGTGGACGCCCACTCATGTTTGCATAGTAGGCATATCCCGTGCTGTTCTCCTCGTCGGTGAATGTGACAATCTTGCTGCGACCGGTAGAGCTGAATTCTCGGTGGCAGGTGCTGTCATTGATCATTCTCACTACCGTTTCAACATCGCTGTGCTGGGAGTGGAGCGAGTCGGGCCGCGAGATGAGCTGGCCGTCCTCGGTGAGCAGTAGGAAGAATGTTGAGGGTGAATTGTGCCTGGTGTTCAGCGTGTCGATAATGTTTTGGCACGACAGGTCGATTCCAAATGCGGCTACAGTCTTGCCCGTTTCATCGACCAGCGGCATAGCATAGGTGGTGACCAGCTTGCCGCTGGCATCGGTATCCATGTAGGGGTCGCTCCAACTGGGGTTGTTTTCCACAACTGCTTGCTGGTAAAACTCCCGTTGAGTGTAGTCGTGCAATTCACTGGCAATCTGCGTGGTGAAGATGCTGTCCCCTTGTCTGACGGTCGCGGGCTCAAAGAGGCGGCCCCATTCAGGATAATAATCGGGAACAAAAGCCACAAAACATGACATCACGTCACTGTTGGTGGTCACTACCCGGTGGATGATGCCTGGAATCTGATCGGGGCTCTTGAGTTGGCTTTGAACTAGCCACTGGTAGTTCTTCATCATTTTTTCGCTCGACTTGAGCAGTCCCTTGACGCGTGCTGCCTTTAGGGTCAGCTCACTCTCGACGTGGTGGTCCAGTTCCTCCTCAATAAGCCTGTGGGCATAGTTGTATTGTACAAATGATATGCCCTCAATGAGCGCACCTGCAAGCAACAATATGGTGAAGGCCGAGATGACCCGCCAGTTCTTGTTGTTCTTCAGCTTATTCAACCAGTTTTTAATCATCCCATATACACTTTAAATATTGGTTGAACGGCTGATAAACAGCCGTTATTCTTCGTCTTGACCGTTCTGCTTGGCGATGCGCTTGCGCTCCAGCTCGTCGAGGATGATCTTGCGCATGCGTATGTGGTTAGGCGTGATTTCCACATACTCGTCGGCCTTGATATATTCAAGGGCTTCCTCCAAGCTGAACACGATGGGAGGAACAATCTTCACCTTGTCGTCGGCACCGCTGGCGCGCATGTTGGTGAGCTTCTTGGACTTGGTGACGTTGATGACCAGGTCTTTCTCCTTGGTGTGCTCACCCACTACCTGTCCGCCATACACTTCCTCCTGGGGGAAGATGAAGAAGCGTCCGCGGTCCTGGAGCTTGTCGATGGCATAGGCGTAGGCCGTGCCGCCCTCCATGGCTACCAGTGAGCCGTTGGTGCGACGCAGTATCTCACCCTTCCATGGCTCGTAATCCAGGAAACGGTGGGACATGATGGCCTCGCCGGCACTGGCGGTGAGCACATTGGTGCGCAGGCCGATGATGCCGCGTGACGGGATCTTGAATTGCAGGTGAATGCGGTCGTTCTGGGTCTCCATCATGGTCATCTCGCCCTTGCGGCGGGTTACCATGTCGATCATCTTGCTGGAATACTCCTCGGGCACGTTGATGCTCAGCTCCTCGATGGGCTCGCACTTCACGCCGTCGATGGTCTTGATGATCACCTGGGGCTGGCCCACCTGGAGCTCATATCCCTCACGGCGCATCTCCTCGATGAGTACCGACAAGTGCAACACACCGCGGCCAAAGACGTTCCACGCGTCTTCGTTCTCGGTGCGCTCAACGCGCAGGGCCAGGTTCTTGTCCAGCTCGCGTTGCAGGCGGTCCCAGATGTGGCGCGAGGTCACATACTTGCCGTCCTTGCCAAAGAAAGGCGAATCGTTGATGCAGAAGCGCATCGACATCGTGGGCTCGTCGATGGCAATGCGGGGCAGCGCCTCGGGGTTGCTGGGCAGGGTCACGGTGTCGCCAATCTCAAAACCCTCCAGGCCGATGATAGCGCAGATGTCACCGCTGCTCACGCTCTCGGCATGCTGTTGTCCCATGCCTTCAAAGGTGCGTAGCTCCTTGATCTTCTGCTTGACCACCTCGCCATCACGCTTGCACAGGGCAACTTCCATACCGTCCTTGAGGGTGCCACGGTGAACGCGGCCCACAGCGATACGTCCCACATAGCTGCTGTAATCCAGCGAGGTGATGAGCATCTGGGCATCGCCCTCCAGCATCTCGGGCTCGGGAATGTACTTGATGATTGCATCGAGCACAGCCGTGATATTGTCGGTGGGCTCACGCCAATCCTCGCTCATCCAGCCCTGCTTGGCCGAACCAAAGATAGTGGGGAAGTCCAGCTGATCCTCGTTGGCATCCAGGTTGCACATCAGGTCAAATACCATCTCCTGCACCTCGTCGGGGCGACAGTTAGGCTTGTCCACCTTATTAATAACCACAATGGGCTTGAGACCCAGTTGCAAGGCTTTTTGCAGCACAAAGCGCGTCTGGGGCATCGGACCCTCAAAGGCATCGACCAGCAGCAGGCAGCCGTCGGCCATGTTGAGCACTCGCTCTACCTCGCCGCCAAAGTCGCTGTGACCCGGGGTGTCGATGATGTTGATCTTGTAACCGTTATAGGAGATGGACACGTTCTTGGACAGGATGGTGATGCCACGCTCGCGTTCCAGATCATTGCTGTCCAGGATCTGGGTGCCCATATTTTGGTTGTCGCGGAACAGGTTACCTGCCGCTAACATCTTGTCTACCAGAGTTGTTTTGCCATGATCGACGTGTGCGATGATGGCCACGTTGCGGATGTTTTGCATATTGCCTTATTGAATTTGGGTGCAAAGGTACAAAAAAGGTTTTAGGTTTTAGGCATCAGGCATTAGGTTTTTTACTATCTTTGCTGGCAACAATCCATAATCTAAATTTAAGACAAATGAATAAGATTGCATTAGTGACTGGCGCGACAAGTGGCATCGGAGAGGCCTGTGCGCGCAAATTGGCTGTGTGTGGATATAACATGATCATCACGGGACGCAGGGCCGAGCGCCTGGACGCGCTCGCTCGTGAGTTATCGGCAATGGGTGTCGGGGTGATTACCCTGGAGTTTGACGTGCGTGACCGTGAGGCGGCCACAGCCGCTATCAATGGTTTGCCACCCGAGTGGCAGGAAATTGACGTCCTCGTCAACAACGCTGGTGGCGCCCTGGGTTTAGAACCTGAATATGAGGGCAACTTTGAGGACTGGGATACGATGATAGACGCCAACGTCAAGGGTCTGTTGACGATGACCCGCCTCGTTGTCCCGGGCATGGTGAAGCGTGACCGCGGCCACGTGGTGAACATCGGCAGTGTGGCAGGCGATGCGGCCTACGCTGGCGGCAACGTGTATTGCGCCACCAAGGCAGCCGTGAAGGCCTTGAGCGACGGCCTGCGCATCGATGTGGCACACACCAGTGTGCGCGTGACCAACATCAAGCCTGGCCTGGTCGAGACCAATTTCTCGGTCATCCGTTTCCATGGTGACAAGGAGCGTGCCGATGGCGTCTATAAGGGAATCCAACCCCTCACGGGAGAGGATATCGCCGAGTGTGTCGCATTTGCCGTGAATGCTCCCGCCCACGTCCAGGTTGCCGAACTCCTCGTCCTGGCCACCCACCAGGCCAACGGCAGCACCATTGTTAGGCATTAGGCTGCTTTAGGCTTTAGGTTTTAGGCTTTAGGTTTTAGTATTGATGGATAAACTAACACCTAACGCCTAACACCTAGCGCCTAAAGCCTAAAAAAGCCTTACTTCTTCATTGCCTTGATGATCTTGCCGATGTAGAAGGAGTGATAGCCGGCAGCGAAGCCGTCATAGAAATTGCGTGGCACGTCGTCGCGGAAGTGCTCGGGGGCAAACTCCTGGGAATACATTGTCTTGCACTCGATGACGCACTCGGCTTCCTCGTAGTAGGGGGTGCCGTTCTCGGTGTAGGCCACGTGCAGCCCCAGGGCGGCAGCCTTGTCGCCGTCGCGTCCGCTGCGGGTGCCCATGTAGCGTAGCACGTCGCGATCCTTGAAGGTCATGATGGTGAAGTAATCGTTATTCTCCATGAACTCACGGGTGAAACGTTTCTCGGCGACATAGACGGTCACCGTGTTGGTTCCATGACCCCACAGGTTGCCCAGCGCTCCCCAGCCGATGGTCATGGCGTTGCTCTTGTCGCGGTTGCCGGCACACACGAGCATACCACCCGGCTGTGAGAAGTAGTTAAACGGGTTGAGCAGGAAGTCCTCGGTGACTGTGAACTCATGGAAGGTGCGCTCAGGCTCTACCACTTGGGGCTTCTTCCCGCCAAATGTGTTATAACTGATGTTGGCCTCGTTCCACTTGTCCTTGGGCGCCTGGTATTTCTCGGGGTAGCCGATGACGATGGTGCAGAAGGGCACGATGTGCTCGGGCAGGTTGAGCACGGCGGTCACTTTCTCGACACGGTCGGTGACGGGATAGGTGCCCGTCCACACGGCTCCCAGCCCCATGCCATGGGCTGCAAGTAGGATGTTCTCGGTGGCTGCCGAGGCGTCCTGCACCCAGTAATCGGGCACACGGGTGAGCGCCCGGGTCTTGTCACCACACACCACGATGGCCAGCGGTGCACGGGCCGCCATGCCTGCGTTGGGGTTGGCTTGTGCCAGACCATCAAGCACTTGCCTGTCGGTCACAACGACGAAGTGCCACGGACGTTTATCGACTGCCGACGGGGCAGCCATGCCAGCTCGCAGCAGTTTCTCGATCTTTTCTTGCTCCACGGGGCGGTCCTGGTAGGAGCGGATGCTGGTGCGGGCCAGGATGTTGTCAAGAACAATGTTATCCATACCGTTTGATAGCTGTAGATTGTTGTTTTGAGCCATTGCGGTGACAGCAGTTGCCACAAGCCATGCCACCGCAAGCCATTGTTTAATTCTCATCGTGAATATGATATAGTTTTTAGTTTTTAGTTTTTAGTTGTTGGTTGTTATACAAATGGCGCTGGCCACTGAATACCTTTATTCTTTATCTATGTTAGGGCTTTCCAGACCATAGTGGCGCTTGTGGTCCATCCACAGCAGGGCTGTCGCGGTGACGATAGCACCCACACCGATGATGCCAAAGATCACGAGCGAGTGGGTGTAGTCAACCTGATCGTCGATGGTGTTGCGCTCCAGCACCTTACCGATGAGCACGGGGATGAGCATCAGTCCAATGTTCTGGATGTAATAGATGATGGAGTAGGAGGTGCCCAACTGTTTCATCGGGACAATCTTGGGCACGGCGGGCCACAGGGCAGCGGGCAGCAACGAGAAGGCAATGCCCAGCACACACATCAACGTCACGGCTATCCAGCTGGAGTTGAGTGGCATGGCAAATACAAACAGCGTGATTGTCAACAACACACTGCCGATAACCATCATCGTGGCTCCACGGCCCTTGTTGTCAAACCAAGCGCCAAACAACGGTGTGAGCACGATGCTGGTGTAGGGGAGAATCGAGGGGATGGCTCCCGCCAGCGCGGCTTCCACGCCGTACTTGGAAATCATCAGCTTGGTGGCAAAATCCAGGAAGGGGTAGAGTGCCGAGTAATAAAACAGGCACAGCAGCGTGATGAGCCAGAATCCTGGATTCTTGATGGTGATCTTCATGTCGGCAAAGTGGAATTTCTCGTCCTCGCCCTGGGCCGTGTCCTGCTTGCCTTGCTCCTTGTCGAGGCGGTGGTCCATTGTGCAGTAATAGAGATAGGCAATGAGACCCACGCCCACGCAGAACACGCCGATGAGCAACGGCTTGGGCAATCCCCAGTTCAGGGCGATGGGCAGACTGAAGTTGAGTGCCAGCGCAGTGCCCAGGCGTGCCATAGCCACTTGCAGGCCCATGGCCAGTGCCATCTCCTTGCCCGAGAACCAGCGCACCACAACCTTGGACACCGTGATGCCGCACATCTCATAGCCGATGCCAAAGAAGGCAAATCCCAGTGCCGCCAGTGCTACCTGCCGCTTGACCAAGCCCAACAAGGGCAAGTCCCACATCGGCTCGGGTGAGGTGAAAGTGATGGTACCATAGACGGCAGCAGCACCACCCAGCATGAGCACACATGAGAGGATGCCCGTGAAACGCACACCCATCTTATCCAATATGATGCCGCCAACAAACAGCATCAACAAGAATACGTTGAAAAATCCCCTGGATCCTGCAAAGATGCCAAACTCGCCGCTCGTCCATCCCATGCCACCGTCGTGGACGGCCTTCTCAAGCATGAACTGTAGTGGTGACATCTCCTTGGCCACGACATATCCTGCCATCATCGTGAACGACACGATGGCCAGTACCGTCCAGCGGGCCCACGCCTGGGTCGCAATAGTTTGCCTTACCTGTTCCCTCATTTTGTGTTTCGGTTTATAAAAATAGGGACCTTAAAGTCTTTAAAGTCCTTAAGGTCCCTAAAGTGTCATTATCAATGCGTGGATGATTACTCAGGCTTGATGTTGGGCTCCTCAAGACCGAGGTGCTTCTTGCGGTCAACGACCTTCAGGTAAAGGCCGAAGAGCAGCGCTGCAATACCCAGGCTGGCGAAGATCACCATGGGCCAGGTGTAATCATACTTGGTCGGGTCGGTCACACCAGGATTGGTGCTGTCGAGCACGATACCAATCAGCATCGGGAAGAGCCACAGACCGATGTTCTGAATCCAGAAAATCAAGGCGTAGGCGCTACCGATGATCTTGGCGTCAACGAGCTTGGGCACACTGGGCCACAGTGCGGCGGGAACCAGCGAGAATGATGAGCCCAGCACGAGGATGGTCAGATAGGCTACAAAGAATCCGGCACCAGTGCTACCCTTGAACAACGGAAGAACATAAGCGAATGTCAAGTGGCAAACGATGAGCAGCAACGAGCCCAGTACAAGCATCGAGGCGGCTTTGCCCTTGTAGTCCACATAGTTGCCCAGGATGGGGGTGATACCTACAGCCAGCAAGGGGAATACGGCAAACACGCTCTCGGCAGACTGACGCATATAACCCATATAGCAATAGCAGATCAAGGCGAGAATCGATACACACAGCAAGCCGTACTTGGCACCCTTGTTCTTCATGAAGTTGCTGATGAATGCCGTTGCGGCAACCACGAGCATGATGATATACTGGTAGATGGTCAGCGTCTCACTGGCCCAGAACGAGTTGGGATCAACCTCGGTGAACGTGAGATTGCATTGCAACATGTTAACAGCGTACTTCTGGAAGGGGAAAATGGCGCTATAATAGAGCACGCACAGCATCGAAACAATCCAGAAACCCTTGTTGGTCAGGATCTTGCCTATGTCGCTCACCTTGAACGGATCGTCCTTCTCCTCGGCTTCGCCAGTCTGCTTGTCAAGCTTGCTGTCCATGAAGAAGTAAACGACAAACATCATCAGGGCAATGCACATCAGTACCACACCGAAGGCAACTGAGCGGGAAACGCTGATGTTGCCGCCCAACTTGGCAAAGAACGGTGAGAAAATCATGCAGGTGGCAACGCCCAGGCGGGCCAGTGCCATCTCGCTACCCATGGCCAGTGCCATCTCGCGACCCTTGAACCACTTCACGATACCGCGGCTCACGGTGATACCAGCCATTTCACAACCGCAGCCAAAGATCATAAAGCCGCAGGCCGCAAGCTTGGCCGACGCCGGCATACCGGCGGCAAAGGGCAGAATGTCAAGCCACGATGCGATGGGTTGCCAGTTCAGATGGTTGTTGAACCATGTTTCCAGGCTACTGCCCATGAAGGCTTCACTCACGGCATACCACTTGATGATGGCACCGATGAGCATGACGGCACCCGAGAGCACAGCGGTGAAGCGCACGCCCATCTTGTCGAGGATGATACCGGCAAAAATCAGGAAGAATACCCACACGTTGAGGAACACCTCACTGCCTTGCATTCGGCCAAATGAGGTCGAATCCCAGCCGCGGGTTGATTCCATCAGGTCCTTGATGGGCGACAGAATGTCCATGAAAATGTAGCTGCAGAACATGCCCAGAGCGAGCAACAGGAGCGCTGTCCAGCGCATTGCAGCCGAGTCTCTTAAAGTCTGAATTTTTTCTGACATAATTTTTGTTTTAAAAGTTTTTTTATGATTTGGTTTAATGATTAATGGTCTTCTTTTTAAGGCTTTAGGTTTTAGGCTTTAGGTCGCGGATGCTAACATCTGGCACCTAAAGCCTATCGCCTAATTAAGCTATTCCCAGCGACTGGCAGATGCGGTCAATCTTCTGGTCAGCCCATTCATTCTTGGCGTCATAGTTCTCGGCCTTGTCAAGCGTGTCATGCACCTCGATATAGAACTTGATCTTGGGCTCGGTGCCCGAGGGGCGGATGGACACCTTGGTGCCGTCCTGGGTGAAGTATTGCAGCACGTTGCTGGTCACGGGCATGTCGAGCTTGGTGACCTCGCCAGTGAGCATATTGCGCTGTTCCAGCTTCAAGAAGTCCTTGACGATGGTGACAGGTGAGCCGTCGATGGCCTGCTGCGGATTCTCGCGGAAGTTGACCATCATCTGGGCAATCTCGTCGGCACCGCTCTTGCCGGGACGCACGACGCTGATGCCGCGCTCCTTGCTGTAGCCGTA
Organism: uncultured Prevotellaceae bacterium; assembly: GCA_947165485.1. Classification (GTDB taxonomy): domain Bacteria; phylum Bacteroidota; class Bacteroidia; order Bacteroidales; family Muribaculaceae; genus Sodaliphilus. Next base: position 70,189 of record CAMVAP010000006.1, on the reverse strand, counting down.
GTTGATATAGACGTTGATGAACAGGTCGTTGAGGGTCATGCCCTTGTCCTTGGCCCAGGCAGCAATCTCGCACATCAAGGGGATGGACGATACCGAGTCCTTGTCGCGGGCAAACGTCTCGGGCAGGAAGCCGTAGCTCTCCTCGCCACCGCCCAGGTAGCGTCCCTTGCCTTCCATCTCACGCATGACAGTGGCAATCCACTTGAAGCCCGTGTAGCAATCAAACAGCTTGATGTTCTGCTTCTTGGCAATGCGGGCGATGGTCTCGCTGGTGACAATGGTCTTAACGATGTATTCGTCACCCTTGAGCAAGCCCAACTCGCGGTTGCGCTCCATCAAGTAGTAGAGGAAGATGATCTGGATCTGGTTACCGTTCACCAGCTCATATTTGCCCTTGGTGTTCTTGATGACCAGGCCGATGCGGTCGGCATCGGGGTCACTGGCCAGAACGACGTCGGCATCCACCTCCTCGGCCTTCTTGATGGCCATAGACATGGCGCTGGGCATCTCGGGGTTGGGCGAGTCAACGGTGGGGAAATCGCCGCTCATCACGTCCTGCTCGGGAACATGGATGACGTTGTCAAAGCCCCAGCGCTCGATGGAGCGTGGAACAATGTAGCGGCCAACGCCGTGAATGGGCGTATAGACAATCTTTAGGTCATGCTGACGCTTGTTGACCTCGGGACTGAGCGACAGGGTGTAGATGTCCTCGATGTAGGGAGCATCCACATCCTCACCGATGGTCTGGATCAGGTCGGGGTTGCCCTCAAACTTGATGTCCTTCACGTCCTCGATGGCGTTAACGTGGTTGATGATGTTCACGTCGTGGGGTGCCACCACTTGGGCTCCGTCGTCCCAGTAGGCCTTGTAGCCGTTATAGATCTTGGGATTGTGTGAAGCCGTGATGTTCACGCCGCTCTGGCATCCCAGGCGACGGATGGCATAGCTCACCTCGGGAGTGGGGCGCGGACCTTCAAACAGATAGACCTTGATGCCGTTGGCGCTGAAGATGTTGGCTACCGTTTCGGCAAACAAGCGGCTGTTGTTGCGCACGTCGTGGCCCACGACAACCGAGATCTGCTCCAGATCCTTAAACGCCTCCTTGAGGTAGTTGGCAAGTCCCTGGGTCGCACTGCCCACGGTGTAGATGTTCATGCGGTTGCAACCGGCACCCATGATGCCGCGCAGTCCACCGGTGCCAAACTCCAGAATCTTGTAGAAGGATTCCACGAGCTCGGTCTTGTCCTCGTTGTCAAGCATCGCCTGAACCTCGGCACGCGTCTTCTCGTCATAACTGTCACTGAGCCACGTTTGGGCCTTGGCGGTCACTTCCTGTAATAATTTCTCGTCAAACATAACTTGTTTCGGTTTTTAGTTGTCAGTATCTGGTTTCTAGTATCTAGTCCCTAGTTGTTAGTTGTTAGAGTTTTTAGTTTTTAGTTGGCATCGGCTAGTCCCTAAAGCCTAGAGCCTAGAACCTAAAGCCTAGAACCTAAAGCCTAAAGCCTAGAGCCTAAAGCCTAAAGCCTAAAGCCTAAATAAAACTCGTTACTTCTATTAAAACTGCCAAAGTTACTTCAAAAATCCGAAATTGTCAAAATAAAAACTCTACTTTGAATAAAAAAGTGGGTTTTGACGGGTCAATGCCGATGATTTGCATCGATATGGGGAAGTAAAAACCGGGATAAAAAGAAAAGCGCCTCGTCTCACGACGAAGCTGCCTTGCTAGGAAAAAAGTATCATATTACTGCAAAGGTAAGACCGTTTGACGGATTGTGCAAGTTTTTGGGTGATTTTTTTGATGTTTTTTTTATTTATTGGCTAACTATAATTGTTTTTGGGTGATTTTTTTATACCTTTGCGCCCATTCAAGTTTAATTAATTAGTGAAAAATGAAAAGACTGTTTGTGACTATGATGGCGCTCGTGGCGCTACTGTTTACCGCTCCTGTGGCTCAGGCCGCAGACTGGTTTGACGTGTTGAGCGATGGCGGGGAAACCATCGCCATCAACCCCGATATTTCGACTACCGACAACGGCAAGAGCTTCCTGGTGTGGGTGCGCAACTCGTTTGACCTGCCCGAGTCCCGCGCTTTTTATACCCGCGACCGCGGCTACGACAAGACGGTTGCCTACAAGTTGACGCTCTACAAGTTCACCGACGAATGGAACAAGTTCAATATCGTGCAGGTGTCAGTCTATGGCGAGAATGGTGACATCATCGACCAGTATGCCAACCCCGACATGGCCTCCACCGAGAGTTACATCCCGCCCGGCTCGCCCATCGAGGCCATTGCCGAGAATGCCAAGGTGATCTATGAGGTGAAGACCAACCCGGAGTGAGTTAACAGTTACAGAGAAGAGACACTAAAATAGTTGTCAAGGGCGACCTTGACAACTATTTTAGCATCAATCCCATTGACTCTTAACTGCTAAATTCCCCGATAGGTTCCCATAAAGAATACTGTGCGGGTGCTCATTTCCATGATGTAATAGACAAACGGACGGGTGGCGTGGAAGTCCACCTTCTCGTATCGTCTTGGCTCAGGAGCCATTGCCATATCCATCTCGGCGATAGTGACAGCGGCGGCTTTGGTGCCTTCTTCGTTGACCTCGATGCGGGCTTTCTGTTTCATCATCGATACATACAGGGAATGGCCTTGTGCCATATGGGGAAACTGAGCATTATAGGGGTCGAAGGCCAGTGGCATACCCATCGACGAGAGCGCTTGCTCAAGTTTTGTCTCGCTGCTGGTGGTGAAGCGGGGCATCAGGATGTCCACCTCATGAGTGTCCATCCTGTTGAGTTGGTTTTCTATCCCCTGGGCCGACAGACTTTGAATGACGTCATCCATGGTCTTGCCCTCGTTGGGCAGCAGTACAAACATGGCATAGCCGCCGCTGCCGTAGGGCAGCCACAACGTCTGGCACACGTCGTTCTGGCCGTATAAGGCTAGGGCCTTGCGGTGCATCATCTTATGGCTGGCAGTGGTGCCGCCAGCCAGGGTGAAATCCATGTCGCGGGTGTCCTTGGGATCAAACTTTTCTGTCCATGCGGCCCTGTAGTAGATGGCATTGAGCAGGTACATGACGGCTCTCTCGTTGATGCGGTCCAGTATTTCAGGTATCATGCCATCTGTATGGCTATTGCACCAGCCGTTGATGATGTTCAGGCTGTTGCTTTGAGTGAAGTCCAGCGCTGCGGCCTCGGCGTTGTAGTATTGTTGCATGTCGCTCTTGTACTGCGGAACGAGGCTGATGCCCATGGCCGAATTGATATAGATGCAGTTGGCAATCTTGAGGGTCACGCTCGGATCCACATAGGGGGCCTCATCTGTCATCTTCTTGCAGTAGGCATTGATGGCGGCAGGATCATTGCCCAGTCCGAGCACTTCCATGATCTGGCCGCGGGTATCTCCGTCGGCGCCTGCGTTGAGCATACCCAGCAGGTAGGTCACACTGATGGGTGACACGATGGTGCTGCCGGCATCATCTTGCTGCTCGGTGATGGTGCGGAACAGGCGGCAGGCAAACTCGTTGTTGTTGTGGCGCATCTGCTGCTGTTCCTCGGTGAGGGTGATGTTAGTTTTCTCAGGCAGCATGTAGATTACATCATCGCCGTTGATGCTGTCATCGGAACTGCATGCGGCAAGGCTCATCATTAGCGCTGTTGCCGCTACAATAGGCGCAAAAATCTGTTTCATCGACATTTCAATTTTGTTTTTAATCTGTTTCATTGACAATTCATTTTTTCAAAAGAGGTTAACTGCCCAATAAACACACAGCGCGTTCCCTTCTTGCATGATGGATTTGATTATTTATCGCAGTGTAAACCGCAGGCCTGCGTTAAGGTTGAGGCTAAATGGCTTGTCCTTATAGTAGTTTTGCAGGCCGCTGCCATTGTCAAGGTAGTAGCGGGCAGTGGGTTCGAAATAGACGCCGAGTCCGTGTGCAAGATCCAACTGCACGCCCGGACCAAGCATGACCGAGAATTGCACGCGATCCTTGCCGATGGCCAACTTCTCGCTATGCTGCTGCGTGAGTGTAGCCTTGACATTGAAGTCGGCTTGCAGACCGCCTGTGGCATAGATGCCCAGTCGCCTATAGTTCCAGATGTTGCAAACCAATCCCAGTGGCACACCGATGTAGTGTAGCGTCTGCACGCGGGTATTCTGTTCGGTTGTGAAATCTGATTTTACCCTTGTATAGACCACGCCGCTCGTTACCGCCCAATGGTTGTTAAGTGGAAACTTCATGCTCAAGCCCAGTGAATAGGGCGCATGATGGGTGGCATGGTAGACATCTTCGGGATAATATGTGTTGGGCTCAGTGGGTGCATGACCGCCGAAATCGACGGCTTGATCCTCAAAGACAAACAGATCGCTGTCGTCCCACTTGCCGCCACCGAAACCATTAGCGGCAAACAGCCCCATTGTCACCAGTGGGTGACGATGCTGTATGCAGCGAATGGTTCTTGGCTGGTGACCTTCGTTGCTCTCATTGTTTGCCAAGAGCGGCTCATCTTCGTGGGATGACGTGATGGCGGGCTGACTCCTCTGAGGCTCTGTCTGTAGATCCGTTTTGTTCTGTTGCTCGGCTTGAGATTGTTCAGGTTCTGGCGCCTCGGCTGGTGTGAAGGGCTCAATCCGATGGGTGGGGCATGTGTGGATGGAGCGTGTGTGGGTGGTCACAGTACCAGGCGATACTTGGCTGGGCACCGATGCCACATCGGCCGCTTCGGCAGTCGAAGTGGCCTGTTCAATCACAGCGCCGCCCACACTCGCCGATGCGATTGCCGGTGGAGGGGTGCTTTGCTCGGGTGCCTGCCACAGCAGATAGCAGCCTACGGAGGTCACAAGTGCGGCTGCCACAGCGGCAGCGATGCGGCGCCACGTCCTCAATGGGCGCCGTGGCGCATGGCGTTTCGGTAACTGAGCCTCGATGCCCTGCCACAAGTCATCAGGGACGGGCTCCTCGTACCCCTCCATCGTTGATTGCAGTTGTTTGATCCATTCGTTGTCAGTCATCGTGCTCTTGTCTGTATTGGTTAATCTTCTTGGCCAGCAGTCGCTTGGCTCTCAGCAGCTGGGATGCCGAGGAATCTTCTTTGATGCCCAGCAATTGGGCGATTTCCTTGTGGCTCTTGTGTTCAAACACAAACTGGTTGAACACGATGCGGTATCCCGTGGGCAGTGAGGCGATGATGCGGTTGATTACCTCGGGTGGAACGTGGGTGACATCGGGTGTCTCATCGTCTGGCACATCTACCACCTCGGCATCTAGAAATGTGATGCGCGCATGACGTTTCAGCTGGTTGATCGACTCATTGGCAATAATTCGCGAGAACCAGGCCTTGAGCGATCCCTCACCTCTGTAATGGAAGTCGCCCATGTGGGAGAATGCCTTGAGGAACCCCTCTTGCAGCACATCGCGGCAGTCGTCACGGTCGGCAAGATAGCGCATGGCAGTGGCCATGGCATGCCCGGCCAGCAGGTCATACATCGCGCGCATGGCCCTCTGGTCATAGTTCTTAATACCGTTGACAATCTGTTGTTCGGTCACTTATAGGTCCTTTTATACCCTTTAAACGCAGATTTTCAACAATCTTGCATCCGTCATGATGTAAATAACAAAAAAACCGCAGCATCTGCGTGTGGAAGCTGCGGCTCGTGTGATAGGAATGGGTCAAGTAACGGGCTGTTAGCGGCGTTTCTTGGTTCCCTTTTTCTTGCTGGTGGCCTTTTTCTTGCTGGCAGGGGTGGACTTGGCCTTGTCAAGGCCCATCTGGATGTTTTGGATCAGGGCCTTGCTGGTGTAGGTCGCCCCGGTGGCGATGTCGGCATTGAGCTTCTTGGCCTCGGCTACGGTCTTGCCGATGTACTGGGGCAGCACCTTGGCGGTGGCGCGCTTGAGGTAGCCGGGTGACTCCTGGTTGTCGAGCACCTCGATGTTCTCGATCACACCGTTCTTGACGGTGATGTTGAGCGGTGTGGTGCCGTTGTAACCCATCACCTTGCTGGCGATGTCGCCGGTGTAGAAGACCTGGGTGGCGCTGGCACCCTTCCGGGCAGTGGCTTTCTTCTTGGTACGGGCATCGAGCGACGCCGTGCCTGCCACGAGCAGCATGATGGCTGCGATGATGATAGTCTTTTTCATATATTGAGTTGTTAGTTCTTAGTTGTTAGTTAGTATTCGCTAGCGCTTGTGCCTGGGCCAGCGTCTCGGGCTTGCCGATGTCGAGCCACTGGTAGTCGGCTTCGGGGTGGTAGCCGTGGATGAGGAGGTGCTTGCACTCGCTAATGTAGAACGGGATGATCGAGAACTTCTCTCCCTGCTGGCGGCGGTAACGCTCCAGGTGGGGGAAGATGCGTGGCGAGATGACGTGCAGCCCGCCGAAGGCCAACTCCTTCAGCTGCTTGCCCACCAGTTTCTCGGGCTCGGGCTTGATCTCGCCAGTGGCCTTGTTGGTCCATCCGCACATGCGGTCGTTCTCGTCCAGCAGCAGGTAGCGCTGCGTCTGGCGGTCCTTGACCAGGATGGTGGCCATGGCATCGTGCTGCACGTGGTGGTCGTAGAATGCCTTCAGGTCCAGCGTGGTGATGATGTCGGTGTTGTGCACCAGGAAGGGCTCGTCTCCATCCAGCCACTGGCGGGCCTTGAGGATGCCGCCGCCCGTGTCGAGCAGCAGGCCCCGCTCGTCACTGATGTGGATGTTAAGGCCGAAGTTGTTGTTCCGCTCCAGGAAGTCGATGATCATCTGGCCATAGTGGTGGATGTTGATGGTGATGTCGTCAAACCCCGCTGCCGCCACGCGCTCGATGACGTGCTGCAACATGGGTTTGCCGGCAATCTCGACCATTGCCTTGGGGCGGTCGTCGGTCAATGGGCGCAATCGGGTGCCCAGTCCCGCTGCAAAGATCAGTGCCTTCATTGCTTGTCGATGGGGTTAAGGGTGCGCTCGTGGTCGGGTTGCTCACGGTGGGACAGCTCGACGCGCACGTTAAACTTGTCGTGGATGTGCTCGGCCAGGTGCTCGGCGGCATACACCGAGCGGTGCTGGCCTCCCGTGCAGCCAAAGCATACCATCAGGTCGGTAAACTTGCGGTTCACATATCGCTCAACCGACTCATCGACCAGAGCATAGACGTGTTGCAGCCACTCGTCGATGGTGCTCTCCTTCTGCAAGAAGTCGATGACGTTCTGGTCAAGTCCGGTGAACGCCTTGTACTTGTCATACTTGCCCGGGTTGTTCAATGCGCGGCAGTCAAACACAAAGCCGCCACCGTTGCCCGACGGGTCGTGGGGAATGCCTTTCTTGTAGGCAAAGCTCATGACCCTGACGGTGAGCCCCTTGTCCTCGCTGACAAAGTCCTTGAGGTTGACCAGCTCGTCGATGACGAGGCTCAGGTAGGGATAATGGGTGAAAGGCTTGTCGATGACCAGCTTGCGCAGGTTGGCAACGGCAGGCACGATGCTGTTTTTCATGAAGTCGGGCTTCTTCTCAAAGTAGCCGCGGAAACCATAGGCTCCCAGTACCTGAAGGGTGCGGAAGAGCACAAACAGCCGCAGGTTGTCATAGAACTGCTTCTCGTCGAGGTCGGGCTGATACTCCTTGAGTTTCTCCAGATAGGCTTTTACAAGGTCTTTCTTGAGGTCGTCGGGATACTTGGCGCGCGATTGCCACACAAATGAGGCTACATCATAGTAATACGGCCCCCGGCGGCCACCCTGGAAGTCGATGAATGCCAGTTTGCAGTCGGCAGGGTGCTCGGCATCGCCCACGAGCATCACGTTGCGTGACTGGAAGTCGCGGTACATGAACGTGTCGCTGGGAACCGACAACAGGTCGCTGGTCATGCGGTCAAAGTCGTTCTCTAGCTTGGCCTCGTTAAAGACCACACCGGTTGCCTTGAGGAAGCAGTACTTGAAGTAGTTCAAGTCCCACTTGATAGAACGCTCGTCAAAGCACTTGGCAGGATAGCAGTTGTCATAGTCAAAGCCCTGGCCACCGCGGAACTGGATGTCCACCAAGTCACGCATGGCACGGCGCAACAATTCCTTCTCCTCGCTGGTGAAAGCATGGGTGATGGAACTGCGGCGTATTTTGTTCCACAGGATGTTCTCGGGCTTCTTGCCCAGGTCCTCCTGGATGTAGGCCATGTGGTCCTCGCTCACGCCATAGACCTCGGGAACGGACAGGCCCTGCTGGCGGAAGTGACGCGCCATGTAGATGAACGCGTCATTTTCCTCGCGCGACTCGCCGATGACGCCCACGATGGAACGCTCACCATGCAGGCGATAGTACTGGCGGTTGGAGCCCGCCTTGTCCATGAGGACAACCTCGGTGGGCTGGCTACCCACATATTGCTCGTATAATTTTTTCAATCTTTCCATTGCTATCGGTTGTTAGTTTTTAGTCCCTAGTTTCTAGTCCCTAGTTTCTAGTTTCTGGTTTCTAGTTTTTATCGTGTTTGTTATTAAAAGTGTATTAGAATTCGCTGGTGAAATGGAAGGTGATCTTGGGGAAATCTTGTTGTGCCATCTGCAAGACGTAGTTGGAGTCGGCCAGGAACACGTCGCGACCCTCCAGGTCAAGCGCCATGAACTGGTGCTTGCGCTTCTTGAAGGCTTCGAGCGCTTCATCATCGTCGCTCTCGATCCAGCACGCCTTGTACAGGTGGATAGGCTCCCAGCGGCACTGGGCACCATACTCGTGCAGCAGGCGGTACTGGATGACCTCAAACTGCAACTGCCCTACAGTGCCGATGATCTTGCGGTTATTGAACTGGTTGATGAACATCTGGGCCACGCCCTCGTCCATGAGCTGTTCGAGACCCTTGTTGAGCTGCTTGGTCTTCATGGGGTCGGAGTTCTCGATGTACTTGAACATCTCGGGTGAGAAGCTGGGCAGACCCTTGAAGTGCAGTTCCTCGCCCTCGGTCAAGGTGTCGCCAATCTTGAAGATGCCGTTGTCGGGCAAACCCACGATGTCGCCGGGATACACCTCATCGATGATTTCTTTTTTCTGAGCCATAAAGGCGGTGGGGGCGCTGAAGCGGTAACTCTTGCCGCTACGCACGTGCTTGTAGTTGCCATTGCGCTGGAACACACCCGAGCACACCTTGACAAAGGCGATGCAGCTGCGGTGGTTGGGGTCCATGTTGGCATGGATCTTGAAAACAAATCCCGTGAACTTCTCCTCTCCAGGCTCAACGGTGCGCTCGATGGCGCTGACGGGGCGGGGAGATGGTGCAATGCGCACAAAGCAGTCCAGCAACTCCTTGACACCGAATGTGTTCAGAGCCGAACCAAAGAACACAGGTGCCACCTTGGCATCCAGGTAATCGAGCGTGTTGAACTCGGGATACACGCCGTCGATGAGTTCGATGTCGGCGCGCAGCTTCTCGGCATCGGCCTTGCCCACGGCTTCATCGATGGCGGGGTCGTTGATGTCGCTGATGTCCACGCGGTCGGTGACGTGCTGCTTGTCGGGCTTGAACAGGCTGATGTTGTGCTCATAGATGTTATACACACCCTTGAAGTGAGCGCCGATGTTGATGGGCCAGCTCAAGGGGCGCACGTCGATCTTGAGCTCCTGCTCCAGCTCGTCGAGAATGTCAAACGGGTCGCGGCCCTCGCGATCGAGCTTGTTGACAAAGATGATGACCGGCGTGTTGCGCATGCGGCACACCTCCATCAATTTGCGGGTCTGGGTCTCAACGCCCTTGGCTACATCGACCACGATGATAACGCTGTCAACTGCGGTCAGGGTGCGGTAGGTGTCCTCGGCAAAGTCCTGGTGGCCAGGCGTGTCGAGGATATTGATCTTGTAATCGCCGTAGTTGAATCCCATGACCGACGTGGCGACCGAGATGCCACGTTGTTTCTCGATCTCCATCCAGTCGCTGGTGGCGGTTTTCTTGATTTTATTGGATTTTACTGCGCCTGCCACATGAATCGCGCCACCAAAGAGCAACAGCTTCTCGGTCAACGTGGTCTTGCCGGCATCGGGGTGGGAGATGATGGCAAAAGTGCGACGGCGGGTGATTTCGGTACTTAATGACATTGTTTTCTGGTGAATATAGTTATCAGTGAGTCGTTAATAATCGCTGGATGGTCTTGTCGAGGCTGTCCTGCCAGTAGGGAACGGTAACGCCAAATGTCGTTTTAAACTTCGACTTGTCAAGCACACTATAGGCGGGACGGTGGGCCTTGGCAGGGAACTCGTCGCTATGGCAAGGCTGCACGTCACACGTGGTGATGCCCGCCAGGCGGTGGATGGCCTTGGTGAAGTCATACCACGAGATGACTCCCTCGTTGCTGTAGTGATAAATACCACCATGCCATTGCTCAGCAGTCATCACGGTGACGATGGCCAGTGCCAAATCGTGGGCACAAGTGGGAGATCCCACCTGGTCAAACACGACCTTCAATGCGGGTTTGTCCTTGCCTAGTGTGAGCATCGTCTTGACAAAGTTCTTGCCGTAGGGCGAGTAGAGCCATGCTGTGCGCAGGATCACGGCATCGGTGCCCAGCGCTGCGATGAGTTGCCGCTCGCCATCGAGCTTGGTGCGACCATAGGCCGACTGGGGTGCGGTGGGCATGTCCTCGGTGTAAGGGATGCAGCCCTGACCGTCAAACACATAGTCGGTCGAGACATGGATCATGCGTGCCCCATGTCGCTTGGCGACGCGGGCAAGAATGCCCACGGCATGGGCATTGAGGCGTGCTGCCTGGGGCTCGTTGTCCTCGGCGGCATCCACGGCGGTATAGGCAGCGCAGTTGACGATCACGTCGATGGCGTTGCCAGCAATCATCTGCTCAACAGCAGCTTCATCGGTGATATCAAGCATGGAGATGTCCTCGCCTGCCACATCGGTGAAAATGGCTGTAAAACGCTGGTCTCCGGCCAGCACATTGCGCATCTCGTGACCCAGTTGGCCATTGGCGCCCGTGATGAGTATATGGGTTGTATTCATTGCGTTAGTTATCGTTTAGGTCATCACCAAATAATGGTTTTTCCTCGTCCCGCTTGTAGTAGGCGGCAAGCAGGCCGATGAAATGTGAGATCTGGGAAATTGCCGCAGCGGTGTCCTGTGAGATTTCCTTGCCTTGCAGGTGGAGCACCATCACGCCATACAGGGCATTGAAGCAGGTCTCTAGTTCACCGGGACGCTCGGCCTCGGGCATTGAAGCCCTCAGTTGCACGATGTGAGGCAGGGTGCGGTAGTAATCGGCGTGGTAATCGGGAAAACGGCCCTGATCGGCCAGCAGTTGCTGGTGGAGGTCGTTGAGCCTGATGAGTACATTGTGGCACACGCGGATGTGCCCTTTCTCTCGCACATTCTCCATTTCCATCATCTGGATGAGGGATTCGTACCACTCCCTGATGTCGTGGCGGGTTTTGTCGTCAACATCATAGCGTGAGATGATGGCCTTGTCCACCGTGTCGATGTTCAACTTGCAGGCACGCAGCAAGTCCTCTACCTGCCACAGGTATAGGAGATACTCGGCGATATTGTCTTGGCGTTTTTGTTGTGCGATGATCATAGGGACTTTATCCAAAGCGGCTAATGTTGCGCAGGGTGGGCTCGTCAACAATCCTGATACGGCGGCCATCAACGGTGATGATGCGTTCCTGAGCAAAGGTTGAGAGTGTGCGTATGGCATTGGCAGTGGTCATGTTGGAAAGGTTGGCCAGATCCTCGCGGGCCATGTAGATCTTCAGTGTCTTACCGTCGTCCTCATAGCCATAGTTATCAACCAGCATACACAGAGCCTCGGCCAATCGACCGCGGATATGCTTCTGGGTCAAAGTGACCACCTTGGACTCGCTACCGCCCAAGTGCTTGGATAACTCATGAAGGAAAAACCAGGCCAACTTGATGTTGTCGTCGATGAGACGCTTGACGATGGTCATGGGCAGTGTGCCCACCTGCGACGGCTCGATAGCCATGGTGCTCGCAACATAGGGCTCATGGGCAAACCAGGCTCGATAGCCAAAGTACTGGATGGGACGGTACAATCTCAAAATCTGTTGCTTGCCACCAACTCCATTCTTGAACCGTTTCACCTTCCCCTTGATGAGTACCCACAGGTATTGTGGCTCGTCCTTCTCGGCATAGATGATCTGGTTCTTGCGATAGGTGTGGACAGTAAAGTGTTCAGCGATGAGGTGTTTCTCCTCGCTGCTCAAGATTGACCAGATGTCGGCCATGTCCTCTCTGATGATGTCCTCTATGGTGCCCTTGATATCCATTCAACACACGTTTAACGTGCAAAATTACAACAAGTTTCCCACCTGCCAAAATCCCGACCCCTAAAAAACCATAAAACCCAAAGAAATTAGTGGCGGAAGGCGTCGGGGATGGGCACGGGACTGTTGGGGTTGAATCCTGGCTGGCTCATGACGGCTCCAGGGGCAGTCACAGGTCTATAGCGAGGGTCGCCCCAGTCACGGTTCTTCTTGCCGCTGCCCAACAAGTTGTCTAGTAACTGGTAAATCAATGGGCCCGCATCAAACGAGATGGGCGCTCCCAGCAGGTTGATGGTGGGTTGAACAATAGGCATGGTGAGCCAGCGGCCCGTGTAGGGGTCATAGAGGCGGCGGGCTCCCACGTCGAGCGAGAAATGGTCACTCGCACGCCAGCCCAGTGTGCCACCATAGGATGTGCTGCCCAGAAAAGGCATGGCGGCGATCGAGTGATATCGCTGGTTGATGTAGTATTGTCCGAACGCATTGAGCGACAGGCGGTCGTTGAGGCGGAATGTCGCGTTGCCGAACACGCCGTAATCGTTCCACGCCGAGCGGTCAAAGTGATACTTGCTGCCCGTCAAGCCTGCCGTCACTGCCAGGCGGTCACCCACCGGCATCGTGATGGCAACACTGGCACTTGTCGCGTTGCCCATGCCAGGGTAGGTCGTGTGGGTACCCGCTCCGGTAAGATAACCGTTACCCACGCGGGTGATGACACCACTTGATGACCAGTCACGGCTATAGGGGTTGGTGTCGTAGCTGAAACGGGGTAGTGGCGTTAGCCGAGAGCTGCTCCGGTCTTGCTGGTAAATGGCCAGAGAATCGGCTAGCCCGCTCATGCGATAGTCTAACTTGAGGTCGGTTGTTGTGGGCAGGTTGGAGTTGAACGTGGGCTTGATACTGGTCGAGGGAAGGACGGTCATGGGCATCTCGGGCATGGTGAACTGCGGACTGATTTTGGATTGATCAAACTGCAGCTTGATGCTCTGACTCTCCTGGGCTGCTGCGATAAATGCGGCAATGAACAACAATATGGATAAGGCCCACTTCATGCCTGCAAATGTAGTGTTTTGCCTCCAATTGGGCAAACAACAAGAGTTAATAAGTCTTATCGGCTATTGTTGGCGGGGCATGTTCTCCCACACCGAGCGCAATGAGGTGAGAATGCTGTCATAGTCCTGCTGGGTGAATGGCTCGTCGCTATTGGTCATGATGGTGTAGGTGATGCCTTCAAAGGTGCGGCTCGTCGGTGTGTCCTTCAGTCCGTTGCGCAGGTAGAACGCATGACGGCGCTGGCGCTGCTCGGGATTAGGCGCGTCGGCCTGCATGGGGGACTCAATATCGATGATGAATGGACGCTTGTCACGATAGGAGCCCAGCAGGGCGGCGAGAATCTCTTGACCATATCCGTGGCCTCGCAGTTGTTCCTGCACTGCAAAGTACCATCCCCAATTATACTTGGGCAGGTGCAGGACCATCGTCAGCCCCACCAGCATCTCTCCCTCATAGTAGGCCATGTAGTCGATGTCCAACCGGTCCATCAGATAAATCAGGTCATCGTATGGAATCTGCTCCTCGACAGGAAAGGCCGTCCCGTAGAGCTGCCTCAACTCTTGATTATCAACATTGCCGCTGTCAATCTGAATCTTTCTCAACATGACGGTTATTGCTTGGTTTTTTCTAGTTCTTCGCTGGCGGCTTCCCAGTTGGCCATGACTTCTTCCAGCTCGCGGTTGACCTTGGAGTGGGTGTAGTAGATGTCCAGATCCTCGGTAGTGGCGGTGGACAGTTTGTCCTCGATGTCGGCGAGTTGCTGTTCGAGTTCAGCAATTTTGGCCTCTAGGGTTTTGACCTTTTTCTCAGCTTGACGGATGCGGCGCTCACGCTCCTTTTGCCGCTGGTAATCCATCTTGCCCTGGCTTGCCGCCTCGGTCTCAACAAGATCGCTCGTTGCGGCAGGTGTGTTCTTGACCTCAAGTTGCTGGAGCGAGTCGAGTTGCTTCTTGTGCAAGAAGTCATAGATGCCACCCAGGTGCTCGCGCACGCGGTGTTCGCCAAACTCATACACCTTGCTGACGATGCCATTCAGGAAATCGCGGTCGTGAGATACGACAATCACCGTGCCGTCAAAAGCCTGGATGGCTTCCTTGAGCACGTCCTTGCTGGGCATGTCCAGGTGGTTGGTGGGCTCATCGAGGATGAGCAGGTTGACGGGTTGCAACAACAGGCGTATCATGGCCAGTCGGCTTTTCTCGCCACCGCTCAGCACCTTGACCTTCTTGTCGGCATTCTTGCCGCCAAACATGAAGGCACCCAGGATGTCGTTGATGCGGGTGCGTATGTCGCCCACTGCCACATAGTCAATCGTGTCATGAACGGTCAAATTCTCATCAAGCAGTTGCGCCTGGTTCTGTGCAAAGTAGCCAATCTTGACGTTGTGGCCAATCTGTAGCTTGCCGTCAAACGGGATTTCACCCATGATGCACTTGACCAGGGTGGATTTACCTGCACCGTTCTTGCCCACAAAGGCAACCTTCTCACCGCGCTTGATGGTGAAGGTCACGTCGTGGAACACATTCAGGTTGCCATAGTCCTTGCGCAGGTCCTCGGCGATAACGGGATAGTCGCCGCTGCGGGGGGCGGGCGGGAACTTCAGCCTCATGCGGGAGTGGTCCACCTCATCCACCTCGATGCGCTCCAGCTTGTCGAGCATCTTGATGCGGCTTTGCACCTGCACGGCCTTGGTGGCCTTGTAGCGGAACTTCTCGATAAAATCCTCGGTATCGTGGATGAGTTTCTGCTGGTTCTCATAGGCGCGCATCTGCTGTTCCACGCGTTCCTTGCGCAATTCCACAAACTGGCTGTAACTCACCTTGTAGTCATAGATTTTGCCCAGTGAAATCTCGATGGTCCTGTTGGTGACATTGTCGATGAATGCACGGTCGTGGGACACCAGCAACAGAGCACCGTTGCGGTTCTTCAAGAATGCTTCCAGCCACTGGATGGACTCGATATCCAGGTGATTGGTGGGCTCGTCGAGCAGGAGTACATCGGGGCGTCGCAGCAGTAACTTTGCCAACTCGATGCGCATGCGCCACCCACCGCTAAACTCGCTGGTCGGGCGATTGAAGTCGCTGCGCTCAAAACCTAGACCCATCAACGTCTTCTCAATCTCGGCCTCGACATTCTCGCTCTGCATCAAGGCGCGCAGTTCGGTCTTCTGGGCCACACGCTCGATGAGTTCCTGGTAGTCCTCGCTGTCATAGTCGGTGCGCTCGGCCAGTTCCTGGTTCATGCGGTTGATGGCATCGTCCATCAGTTGCAGGTGTTCAAAGGCGCGAGCGGCTTCCTGCTTGACTGTGAGTGAGTCTTGAAGCTGCATCTGTTGCGGCAGGTAACCGATAGTGATGTCGGCCTGGCGTGCGACAGTGCCGCTAGTGGGCTGTTGCTCACCAGTGATGATCTTGAGCATGGTGGTTTTGCCAGCGCCATTCTTGCCCACCAGTGCGATTTTGTCACGCTTGTTGATGACGTAACTGATGTTCTCAAACAGCACCTGGCTGCCAAACTCCACCTTGAGTCCTTGAATAGAAATCATGCTAGAATTGTAATTTTGACCGCAAAATTACAAAAAATTGTGTATGCCGAAGCCATGATGCCCGCATCAATGGCCGAGGCGCAACCAATTATATCAAAAAAAACATGAATTTGCCCAAAAATTGCTTCACGCCTTGATCGGCATTATCCACACTAGAACAGGCTTAAGGGTTTTTGCTCGATGCTGGCCCGCGCTTGCCTGATGTACTTGCCGTTGATGTCGATGCCAATGCTGTGCAGGTTTAACTCATAAGCAATCTTGCAGGCGGTACCCGTGCCGCAATAGGGATCGAGCACGATGCCGTTGCGGGGACAGGTGGCGACGAGCGGCAGTCGGTAGAGCATGTCGGGAGCCACGCAATAGTGTGCGATCCCCGAGCGCTGCACGCCTATGGTCCACACATCACCGGGCACCATGCCGTGGGCCTCCTCGGGTTGCAGGTAATGTTCCTTGACTTTGGTCGATGACTTGCGGGATTTGTCATCATTACGCATGATGAGGGCATAGGTGCGCCGCAGTTCTTCATCATTGTAATAGAAATCGTCGCTCTTGACCAGATGGAACAGGAACTCGTGCACCTTGCGCAGGTGGTCATGGCTGCCTTGTGGTGAAGTCGTCGTTTTATTCCACACCACCTCGTTGACCAGGTGCCATCCTTGCTGGTCAATCATGTTGATGACCACTCGCCAGGGAATACCTTGCACAAAGCCTTGGGTCGTGTCGTCTCCCATGTTGAGCCACAACGAGCCTTGGGGCTTGAGCACGCGCCACGCTTGGGCTGTGGTGAGGAGCAACTGGTTGATAAATTCTTCCATCGTGGCGGCAGTGATGCTTTCAGTGCCCTGGGTGCGGCGGCGCCAGTAGGGTGGGGTGGTCACTATACAATCGATACTCTCGTCCTCGATGCGCTGCATCACCGTGGCGGCATCTCCTTCCACCAGCAGGGGCAATGATGACCGTCTCATTCTGGCGATCATGTCGCGCTGGATGGGTTGAGCGGTGGCTGCTGTGGTTTCGGGCTCGTGATGTTGCCGGCTGGGTGCATCAGTGACCTCGTCGCCACTGAGTGTGGCTTGTAACAGGTGGGCCGCCCGCATGGCCATCTTGTCGTGAGCGATGTGGGCATAGGCTTCATCGGCGAGCCATGCGGCTACCAGTTCATCGGCATCGGTCTTGAAGATGCGTGCCAGCCTCAATACCTGATCGCGCTTGGGGCGCCGCTCGCCATGTTCATATCGGCTGTAAGCCGGCACATCCACTCCTATGGCTTTGGCAAGATCCTTCTGTCGCTTGCCGCTCTCGATGCGCAGTTGCTTGATTTTGTCCGAGAATAACATAACAGTATCACATGCTTTTGATTAGAATATGACAAATTTAGGTGATATTTTTGAGTTTGACAAAAATATCACCTAAAAAACATTTATAATCATTGAGAGTAGTGAATACTCACGTTTATTTTCTCTTCTTGCGGCGGTGCTGGTAGCGCCAGTGGTGCTGGATGGAGTGGTACAGGTAATGACGGAAGGGGTGCAGCAACCAGAAGTGGTAGAACAGGAATGCTGCCGTGGCGCCAACCGTGGCGGCATAGAAGTTAAGCAAGTCATAGTTGTAGCCGTTGGTCTTGATCATGAGTAAGATCTCCATGACAATAGAAATCACTGCTGCTACAGCGGCAAGCGCCATTTCCTGATTGATCTTGCTGTGGTGGGGGAGTCGGGCCTTGGCATAATCCAGAATGAATACCAGAGCTGTTATGAAGTATAAAATGAAATGTCCCACCTGTTCAGCATAGGGGAATATCTTGAGGGCATCAACCCCCAGAGGATTATTGGCAAACGTGAAGTATAGCACGATCAGCACCATTACTGCCGATGATACTCCGCGAGGTATTGATAAAATGAAGTTCTTCATTTAATTGTTTCAAATCTTTTTTATTTCAGCCTGCAAAAGTAATGATTTTTTATGGATGAAAGATGTTTTTAGGCGAAAAAATATTTGAATTCTACTTTTTTTATTAAAAAAAGGGAAAGGTGATTGTTGGTGTCGTGAAAATGGGGTACTTTTGTGACAACGTATTGTGAAAAGACTGTTCTGATGGAATGAGGGATTTCTTTGACATGACAAGGCACGAGCGTCGCGGCACTATAGTGCTGCTTGTCATTATTGCCGTCATTCTGTTATCCACGCTTGCCGTGCGCTCTTGCAAAACCGAGGTGCCGACCGACGCTCACGAGGCAGCCCTGATCCAGTTTGAATCGGAGATTGACTCGGCTCGTGTCGATGATACCACAGCGGTGCCCAAGAAGCCCCGTCACGCCAAGCGCAAGGTGCGCAAGAAGAAGCAACCCGCCCGGTCGTCAGGAAGTTCTCCCCAGCCCAGGCGCGTGGATCCAGTGCCCAGTTTCTGACATCAGGCATGGTCTTGACGATACTTGAGAAAAATAATATTAACCTGAAAACTGTAAAGATATGGCAAAACGAGTGGGATTTGCAACACGCATGGGCGCTATCGCGGCAGCGGTAGGGTCGGCTGTGGGACTGGGAAACATCTGGCGTTTCCCCTATGAGGCAGGAGTAAACGGTGGTGGTGCCTTTATCCTGGTGTACATCTGTTGCATTCTGGTGATGGGTATTCCTGTGATATTGAGTGAGTTTGTGATCGGTCGATCGACCCACAGCAATATGAAGGCTGCGCTCAAGCAGTTATCTCCAGGCAAGAAGTATTATTTGTTTACCTATGTCTGCATCTTGGGCAGCTTTGTGGTCATCGGCTTTTACAGCGTGGTGTGCGGCTGGATCATCGAGTACCTGTATCAGGCGGCGATGGGGCAATTGAGCGGTCACAGCGCCCAGGAGTATAACGATATGTTCTCGTCGCTGGTGGCCAATCCATGGCGCTGTGTGGGGTGGACGGTGTTGTTCCTGGTGTTTAACTTTATGGTGATGAGCCGTGGCATCGAGAAGGGCATTGAACGTGTGTCCAGCATCATGATGCCGTTGCTGTTTCTCATTCTCATAATCTTCTGTATCAAGGCGTTGTTCCTGCCTGGCGTATCAAGGGGGTTGAAATTCCTTTTCTATCCCGACTTTTCCCAATTGACCCTGCGAGGGGTGCTGGATGCGTTTGGGCAAGCCTTCTTGTCTCTCTCCATCGGTATCTCATGCCTGGTGACCTACGGCTCCTATTTCAAGGATGACATTTCGCTGGTCAAGGACGCCACGATGGTGGGTGTGCTCGACACGCTGGTAGCCATCCTCTCGGGTGTGATGATTTTCCCTGCTGTATTCTCCTTTGGTGTAGAGCCGACGGCTGGCCCAAGGCTCATCTTTGAGGTGCTGCCAGGCATCTTCCAGCAGATGACGGGTGGATATTTCTGGGCCTTGTTGTTCTTCCTGCTGGTGTTCTTTGCCTCGTTGACCTCGACGATCTCATTGAGCGAGATCCCCATCACCTTTATGATCGAGGAGCGCAAGATGTCGCGTCCCCGTGCCATTGCATGGACAGCCGTGTTTACCTTTGCCCTGGCTGTGGTGGCCGCGTTGTCGTTCAATGTGCTTGAGGATGTCAAGATCTTTGGCAAGAGCATCTTTGACGCGATGGACTATGCCGCCAGCAACATCTTCATGCTCATGGGTGGAGTGTTCACTGCAGTATATGTGGGCTGGATCATGGATCGCAAGGTGCTCCACGACCAGTTGACCAACGGTGGTCGTCTCAAGGGCAAGTCAGAATCCTACTTTGTCTTCTGTTTGCGCTATGTGGCTCCCGTGAGTATCATTTTCATCTTCCTCTATCTCACAGGAATTATTTAGTTTTTCAGTTTTCAGGTCCAGGCCAACACCTAACACCTAACACCTAACAACTAAGAACTAACAACTAAGAACTAACAACTAAGAACTAACAACTAACAACTATCAACTATCTATAATTGTTAGCAAAGTCGTCGAGGTTGTTGACACCCAGCTTCTTGGCAATCTGGATCTTCTTGTTGGAGACGGTGCCCAGGCTACTATACTTCATGCAGATCATGATGACCGTCCGCGAGAAACCGCAGCAATACAGGGCTAGGAAGTTGATTTCGCTCTCGTTGAGTGTGCCACCGGCGATGCGCTGAGCCTCGACCAGCACATTGTTGTGCAACTCGTTGGCCAGGGTATAAAGGTTGCTCCAGTAGGAGTCGGTGGGTAGAGCGCCCTCGTTGGGGAGAGACATCACCTCGGTGAACTTGCGGATGAAGGTGGCCTCGGTGTTCTCGTAGGACAGCTGCATGAGCTTGTGAATCACCTGAATCTGGTTGTCAAGAATCGAGCGCATCTCGTCGCTCTGGCGCTTTCTCTCTTCCAGGGTGGCCAGTTCCTCACTCATGCGCACCTCGTTGCCTCGCAGCTCGTCTTGCGTGGCCTTGAGTTGGTGCTCATAGTTGCCGATGGTTGTCCTCATCTGTTGCAGGCTGGCCAGCGATGCGTCAAGGTCGGCCCGTTGCAGCTCATATTCGGTCGTCTTTTGCCTCAGGCGGCTGCGGTAACGCCATGCCAGGAACGTCAGCCCTAGCGCCAGCAAGGCCAGCAGTGCCGCTAGCATGATGGCGCCTCTCATGCGTGACTCACTTTTCACCTTCTTGAGCTCTTCGAGCTGGAGGTCATATTTCTTCTCTACTTCCAGATAATTCTTATTCACATTATCTAATAATATAGAGTCGGCCATCTCGTTGGCTCGTTCAAAGTTGGTGGTGTATGTGTCCCAATCCTTGTCTGCCTTGCCAATCTCGCTCAGGATGCGGTAATACATCACCTTGTCACTGACGCTTTTACTCATCCTGCCGCTGGCGGGCGCATGGTTCAGATAGTACAGTGCTGAGTCGCGGCGGCCCAAGTTCAGGTAAGTCTCGGCGGCTATATAGTGTGCCCGGGGATGGTCAATCTCGCCCTTGCCGGCTTCCAGCGCCTTGAGAATATCCACTCGGGCCTTGTTGTACTCCCTGGTGAGCAGGCAGTACATCTCGGCGCGATAATACAGGTTCTGGAACAGGAACCAATTCTCGTGCTGGGCCTGTGACAATTCTATCGCTCGATTGATGTAATACAGGGCGCTGTCGCTGCTGGTGGTATCGTTGCGATAAAAGCCGCCAATGTCGGTAAGACACACGATCTGGTAATGTTTGTCTCCCAATCGACGGTACAGGTCGAGGGCCTCCTTGTATTTCTTGATTTTCAGGCCAGCATAGTTGGAATTGTCGGCATAGAGGGTAGCAAGCCTTAGTTTGGCGTAGGCCTTGTTTTCCATGTCATCATCCTCGGCCACGTTCTCGGCATCCTTGTAGGACGCTATCGCTTTTTCGGCATCACCCAGGATTTCATAGACGCAACCCTGGTAAAGCAGTGAGCGGGTGAGTTTCTCGGGCTCATCGCCATGATTCTTGTAGTAATTGACGGCCTCATTGATCACTGCATCGGTCGTGTCGTCGATGTAGTTCTTGTAGTGGGCTTGGGTAATGAGCAGGTTATAGTAGGCACGCTCGGCCTTGGAAAACGAGGCGGGGCGCATGGAGTCCAGGCGTTGCTGGGCGCTTTCATATTGTCGCGCGATGGTCAGTGCCGAATCGATGCTGGCCAACTCTCGCATCGCGGCAGTGTCATGGCCACCGTTGCAGCATGTCAGGGCCAGGGTGAAAACTGCGAGTGTGAAAATAAGATTTCTCGGTTTCATTTCTAGGGTTTGTTGGTTTATGGTGTCGCAAAAGTAAGACTTTTTCTCCAATATTTTGAGCCATATTCTGCAAGATTATCCCAAAATGAACTTTTTGTTTTATAATAGATTGATATTTAACATTTTAGAAAGTCTAAAATGAAGTCAGAATGATGCTGTTAACCCATTGGAAATCCAATTATTCTCAGTAACTTTGCAAGTGCGAAATCCCAATGTCACCCTCGTTACAAGAAACACCCATTTGGGTATTGTGGACTGGTGCAGGGTATATTATTTTTGTTGCGGATATTGAAATCTCAAAATCAATATGAAACAGACTTTGTTACATCTGGCTTTGCTCGCCCTGCTGCAGTTGGTGCCGACTGCTGCCATGGGATATGACTTCATGGTCGATGGCATTTTTTATAATGTGAAAAACGGCCAGGCCATTGTCACCAAACCCGGTACAGCTAGTGATGGTACCGGGATTCCTGGCGGTTATAACGGCGAGGTGGTAATCCCCAGCGAAGTGGCCCATGACAGTATCACCTATCCGGTTACAGCCATTGGCGCTCATGCGTTCAGTGGTTGTGCAGGGTTGACCAGCATCTCCATGCCTGGCTCGATAACCACCATCGGCCAGCAGGCGTTTAATGGTTGCTCTGGTCTGTCAAGTGTTACGATTCCCCACTCGGTCTCCACCATCGAGGAATGGGCGTTTATGGGTTGCAGCCATCTGCTCAGTGTCACCTTTGGCCGCGGGGTCAAGACCATCGGTCACTCAATACTGGATGGATGTAGCCGAGTGACCAGTGTGACATGTCTCGCAGCCACGCCCCCTGTGGTGGATAATTATGGCTTGTTTAACAACTACACGATGTATTACCATGCCAAGCTGCATGTCATGGAGGGATATGAGGCCGATTATCTGGCGGCTTCCGTTTGGTCCGACTTCTTCCAAATCATTGGAGATATACCGGTTCCGGTCCCCGAGGATGTGAATGGTGACGGCGAGATCAATATAGCCGATGCCAACAATGTGATCGAGGTCATCGTGCATGGCCCGGGCAGTGGCGGCCATTCCCGTTTGCCCAGTGGAGAAAGTCTGCTCGATGTGGCCGACGTGAACAGTGACGGCGAGATCAACATCGCCGACATCAACGCCATCCTCGATGCCATCATCAACCAACACTAATTATAGTAACCTCTCATCTTGATCAGGATCATGAAACAGATATCACTATTCAACCCAATCATGCTGCTGGCAATGCTACTGTTGTCACCAGTGACGGCCATGGGCTATGACTTTGAGGCCGATGGCATCTATTACAATATTGAGAATAGGCAAGCCGTCGTTACTAGTAATGAATCCTCCAGCTACTATAGCGGAGATGTCGTGATTCCCGAGAGTGTCACCCATGAGGGCGTGACCTATCCCGTCACCATCATCGGAGCCTACGCTTTCAACAACTGCACCGATTTGGCAAGTGTCACACTCCCCGCATCGATTTTATCTATAGGTCCATATTCGTTAAGCCACTGTACTGGCTTGACCAGCATGACTATCCCCGAGGGGGTTACTCACATAGACCCGAAGGCTCTTGAGGGCTGCACGGGCATCAAGGACCTGTACTTCAACGCCGTTAATTGCACAAGCCCGTCAATGTACCAGGTGTTTAAAGACTGCCCGTTGGAATCAATCGTCTTTGGCGACCGTGTGCAGGTGGTTCCAGAATATCTGGCCTATCGTCAAGCGCAGTTGAAGCATGTGACGTTTTCCAATTCGGTGACCTCTATCGGAGGTCTTGCGTTCGAGAGGTGCACAAGTCTGACCGATGTGATACTCCCCGAGTCGCTCATCAGCATTGGTGGCAGCGCTTTCAGCGACTGCAAGAGCCTGACCAGCCTGGTGATTCCCGATGCAGTGACTACCATCCAGAGTTATGCGTTTAGTGGCTGTTCGGGGCTTGAATATATTGTGATGGGCAACTCGGTTACTGATATAGGCGTTTGTGCCTTCAAGGGCTGCACTGGATTGACCAACTTAGTCCTTTCCAACTCGGTTTCTTATATCGGTGATTACGCCTTTGAGCAATGCGCTAAGCTCGACAGCGTAACCCTGGGCTGTGGTGTCAACTCAATCGGTAATACGATTTTTCATAGCTGTCCACAACTGGTCAAAGTGACTTGTTTATCGGTTAGACCGCCTGCTTTTAATGATAGTGGTTTGCTTGACGGCTTGGGTGATTATGCCCGTGCAACGCTCCATGTCCTGCCCGAGACCGTCGCTGCCTATCAAGCGGCCATGTGGTGGAAAGATTTTTCTCAAATCGTTGGTGACGCAACCATCGATAGCTCGGAAGTCACCGATGGTTACGGCTATGACTTCAAGGTCGATGGCATATATTATAATGTAGTGGAAGACCAAGCCATTGTCACTCACAATGGCTACCCCAACAGCTACATGGGTGACATCGTGATTCCTGCCCAAGTTGCCCATGATGGCGTGACGTATCCTGTCGTTGCTATCGGCGATAATGCTTTTAGCACCTGTGTCAATGTGACTAGTATTACGCTTCCCGCTACGGTGACCACCATTGGCGGTAATGCCTTCAGTAGTTGTAAAGGGCTGACCCAGATCACGCTCCCTGAAGGACTGACATCTATCGGATCTTATGCCTTTTCGATTTGCTCGGGTCTGAAACAAATCACTCTCCCAAACTCGCTCACCAGCATCGGTAGTTTTGCCTTCTATGCCTGCGACGGCTTGACAAGTATAACAATTCCTGAATCGGTAACCGTGATACACGATTATGCGTTTTCATGGTGTTCACACCTTGAGACTGTGTTCTTCAATGCCGTTGATTGCCAGCATACAGGAGTTTACGCTCTATTTGGGGAGTGCCCGTCAATAGTGTTTGGTGAGCATGTGCAGCGCATTCCTAAAGTTATCGCAAAGGGCAACACCAAGTTGACGAGTGTAACCATTCCCAATTCAGTGACGTCGATAGGCAATGACGCGTTTGCCGAATGTGAGAAAATAACGAGTTTGGTCATTGGTAACTCGGTGAACTCTATCGGCATGGAGGCATTCACTAGATGCAAGGGATTGACCGATGTGGTGTTTCCCAACTCGCTCAGGAAAATTGAAGCATCGGCCTTCAGTGTCTGCACAGGGTTGACCGAAATCACGCTCCCCAATTCGGTGGAAACGATCGGTGCCAGCGCTTTTGCTTGCTGTTCAGCGCTTAAGAGCGTAGCGCTTTCCAATGCGCTCACCACAATAGGCAATTATTCGTTCAGCTCCTGTACAGGTCTAGAGGCGATCTCTATCCCTAAATCGGTCACCACCATCGGTGACGGGGCTTTCCAGGGGTGCAGTCGTCTTGCCAGTGCCAGGATCGGCAGTGGGGTCACCAGCATGGGGCGGTCAGTATTTAATGAGTGCCGACAGCTGACCAGCGTGACCAGTCTAGCCAACACCCCTCCCGCTTGCAGTGGTGCCCTTTTTAACAGAATGGAGGATTACGCCCAGGCGACGCTGCATGTCTTGCCCGAATCTGTTGGAGCCTATCAAGCGGCAGATTATTGGAAGGACTTCTCCCAGATTCTCGGGGATGTGTCAACCGATTTGCCCGATGTGAATGGCGATGGCGAGATCAGCATTGCCGATGCCAACAATGTGATAGATGTCATCATTAATGGGCCCGGTAGCGGTGGTCATTCCCGTGTGCCTGGTGATGGCGTGACCAACGTGGCCGACGTGAACGGTGACGGTGAGATCAACATCGCTGACTTAAACGCCGTCCTCAATGCCATCATCAAGCAATGACTGTGAGGGATGGTGGGATAAACATGGTTGCCTGAGAACTAAGATGACAATAACATGAAACGAGTGGTTTTTCTATTGTTTGGCCTGTGCTCACTGGTCTTTAAGATGGCGGCAGCGCCAGGTGCAGGTTATGACGTGAACGGTGATGGAGAGGTCAACATCGGTGACATCAATGCGGTTATCGATGCCATATTTGACGCGACCGAAGATTCTGCGGCTGACGTGAACGTCGATGGTGAGGTCAATATTGCCGACATCAACACATTGATTGATGTGATCCTGAGCGGGGAACATTACCATGAAACGCTCACGTTTAAAGTTGGAAATTCCTCTTTCAAGATGGTGAAGGTGGATGGTGGAACATTCACCATGGGCAACAATAGCGGGAAAAGCGACGAAATGCCGACCCATGAGGTCACTTTGTCATCTTATTATATAGGAGAAACCGAGGTGACACAAGCCGTGTGGGTCGCCGCCATGGGTATCAACCGCAGTTTCTATAAGGGCTACAAGTTGCCCGTTGATGACCTGCTGTGGGATGAAAGCCTGGAATTTATTGATCGCATCAACGTGCTCACGGGCTATCGTTTCTCGCTGCCCACCGAGGCGCAATGGGAATATGCGGCACGTGGCGGCAAGGAGAGCAAGGGCTATACCTATGCCGGCAGTGACGACATCAATGAGGTGGCATGGTACAGGGACAACTGTTCCAGTGATGTGAGTTGGACGCTAGAGGTCGCTACCAAGCAACCCAATGAGTTGGGCCTCTACGACATGAGTGGCAATGTTGCCGAGTGGTGCATGGGCAGCCATGCCCGATACCCCAGTACACCACAGGTGGATCCTGTCTATATGAATGAGGGTAGTGACTTCCGTGTCTTCAGGGGCGGCAGTCGGGTTCATGCGGCCACCGACTGCCGTGTGACGGCCCGGCGTTATGAGGAAACAAACATCTGTTATGGCTACAACGGCATGAGGCTGGCGCTGCAAGACCGCAGACCCGTGGCGCTGGGCGTGAGCGAGGATAACGTGGAGATGCTGGTGGGCGATGTCGCGACGGTGTCCATCAGTAACGGCAAGGGCTCCTATCAGGCTACCAGCTCTGATCATGAAGTTGTGAGGCCTTCAATGATGGGTGCAACCCTATATATCAGGGCTACAGGAGCAGGAACCGCGACAATCACTATTACCGATGACCAGAGCGACTTGCAGGCCCAGGTGCTCGTGAGGGTTGGCATGGAGTATAACGTTGCCGGTGTGGCCTTCAAGATGATGCCTGTCGAGGGGGGCACCTTCATGATGGGCAATACCGATGAGCAAGGGCTGAGTTTCGGTGACGATGACGACCGTTGTCTGGTTCATGAAGTGACATTGTCGAGCTATTGCATCGGCCAAACCGAAGTGACCCAGGAACTGTGGACGGCTATCATGGGCTATAATCCCAGCGGTGGAGATTTCACCAGTTTTATCGATCCACAAGGTCCGGTCGAGAATATGTCGTGGGACGAGTGTCAGGAATTTATTGCCAGGCTGAATGAGTTGACGGGGCTTACCTTCCGCTTGCCCACCGAGGCCGAATGGGAATTTGCCGCTCGTGGTGGCAACCGCAGCAGGCATTACCGCTATTCCGGCAGTCGTTATATCGAGGAAGTCGCTTGGTATCATAGCAATGCGGGCATCGCCCAGCAGGGACACCTGTTTGGGCCTCAAGCTGTCGGCTTGCTGCTTCCTAACGAGTTGGGGCTCTATGACATGAGTGGTAACGTGAGGGAACTGTGCCAGGACTGGTATGGAGGTTATAGCCCCGAGCCGCAGACCAACCCCACGGGGCCTGCCACGGGCACACAACGAGTCTTGAGGGGTGGCTGCTTTGATGACAACGCCAGTTATTGCAGTTGCGCGATGCGCAGGTACACCTACACTTTACCCTTTGAAGGCGGCAACCTGGTAGGCTTTAGGCTCGCACTGTCGTCAACCAACTAGGTTTTAGGCTGTTAGGCTTTAGGTTTTAGGTTTTAGGTTTTAGGTTTTAGGTTTTAGGTGGCATCCGCTTACCTAACGCCTAACACCTAAACATATCGAGGCGCTTATGGAATCCGGGCGATTTTTCCCCGGACACCCATAATTAACAATAGCTGATTATATGAACCAAGCGAATTGTTTAATTAGCCAAATATGCGGAATTAGCCGTTTAAAGAAGAGAGGTGGTCGCGGATGGCGGTGGTGAAGGGAATCCAGTACCGTTGACACTTCATTTTTCCCACACCATAGAGGATGCCAAACTCGGCTTGGGTGGTCGGTTTCTCGGTCGCCATGGCCTGTAATGACTTGTCGCTGAACACCATGTAGGGGGCGATGTGGCTGGCGGTGGCGATGGCCTTGCGCACGTCACGCAGTTTTTCAAACAGCGCCTTGTCCATCTGCTTGCTGGGCGAGGTCGAGAAAGTGAGGTCGTGTATTGCGGCTTGGTCGGCTTGACGAGGTGCCTTCTTCTTGATGTCGCGGCGCTCATAGCGGTTCAACTCGATGGTGCGGTGACCATATAGCACTTCATTGCCAAACTCGGTGACTTTCAAGTGGTTGTTCTCGTCGTAGGCGACTTCAAATAACCCCAATTGCAGCATCTGTAACAGGTAGGCGTTCCACTCGGCATAACCCAAGTCGTGGCCCACACCGAAGGTCTTGAGCTTGTCATAGCCT
This sequence comes from uncultured Prevotellaceae bacterium, assembly GCA_947165485.1. Lineage (GTDB taxonomy): Bacteria > Bacteroidota > Bacteroidia > Bacteroidales > Muribaculaceae > Sodaliphilus. The sequence continues at coordinate 42,118 of CAMVAP010000006.1, read as the reverse complement.
TTCTCGATGAGTTCCGACTTGTTGCTGCCGCGCAGGATGTCGGTCACGGTGTACATCGCCGCTTGTTCTCCAGTGCGCTTGATGGCGCTGAGGGCCATCTGCGCCAGTCGGCTGCCGTCAAACCGTTCAGGTGGATTGTCACACACGTCACAGTTGTGGCAGTCGTGGTCAAAACGCTCGTTGAAATAGTTCAACAGGATGCGCCGGCGGCACACGCCACTCTCGGCAAACTGCTGCATCTGCCGCAGCTTGTCCATGTTGATCTGTACCTGGCCCGACTGTTGGGCAAAGTGTTGCAGGGTGACCATGTCGCCATAGTTGTAGAACAGCAACGCGTCGGCAGGCAGGCCATCGCGGCCCGCACGGCCAATCTCCTGATAGTAGCTCTCGATGTTGCGCGGCATGTTGCTGTGGATAACGTAGCGCACATTACTCTTGTCGATACCCATCCCGAAGGCGATAGTGGCACACACTACCTTCAAGTCATCGTTGATGAAGTCCCGCTGGATGCGCATCTTTTCCTTCACGCTCATCGCGGCATGAAAGGGCTCGGCCTTGATGCCCAGGCGGGTGAGCTCATCGGCCATCTTCTCGGTGTCCTTGCGGCGCAGGCAGTAGATGATGCCGCTCTCGCCGCGGTGCAGGTTGATGAACTGGACGATTTGGCGGAACTTGACCCTTCCCGTCGAGCCTTGCACCACGTTGAGCGAGATGTTGGGACGGTCAAATGAACTGATGAACAGCCGTGCATCGGGGATGTGCAGCTGCTTGGCGATGTCATCGCGCGTGATGCGGTCGGCAGTGGCGGTGAGTGCCATGACCGGGACATCGGGAAAACGTTGCTTGAGGCTGCCCAGTTGAGTGTACTCGGGGCGGAAGTCGTGTCCCCATTGCGAGATGCAGTGTGCCTCATCGACGGCAATCAGGCAGATGCGCTCGGTGATGGCGCTGGACCAGCGGTCTATCTCGGACAGCAGTTTCTCGGGTGAAATATACAGCAGCTTGACCTTGCCCATCATGAGCAAATTGACGGTCTGCCGGTTCTCGGTCTCGCTTTTCTCGCTGTTAAGGGCCAACGCTGGCACGCCATTCTGTTGCAGGGCGTCGATCTGGTCATTCATGAGCGCCAGCAGGGGAGAGATGACGATGGCAAATCCTTGATCACTCATCAGTCCTGGAATCTGGTAGCACAACGACTTGCCGCCGCCCGTGGGCATGAGCACGATGCTGTCGCCACCGTCGAGGGTGTGGTTGATGATGTCCCATTGCTGGCCGCGGAAACTGTCGTAGCCGTAGCAACTCCTCAACACCATCAATGCTTTCTCCTCGCGTGTCATCTTTTTTCTTAGTCGCTAGTTCACTAGTCACTAATCCCTAATCTCAATACGCATTATCCTCGCCCTTGAGAGCGTTCCACACGGTGCGGAAGATGATTTTCAGGTCCAGGAAGAAAGTCCAGTTCTCGGCATACCACACGTCATACTCAACGCGTTTTTCCATCTGCCACAGCTCTTCGGTCTGGCCACGGTAGCCGCGCACCTGTGCCCAGCCGGTAATGCCGGGCTTGATGGTGTGGCGCAGCATGTACTTGTCGATAAGTTCGCTGTACATCTCGGTCTGCGCCACCATGTGAGGCCTCGGCCCCACGATACTCATGTCACCGCGCCACACATTATAGAACTGGGGCAGCTCGTCGATGCTCGTGCGACGCAGGAAGTTGCCAAAACGGGTCACGCGGGGATCCCCCTTGGTGGCCTGGCGTGTGTCGCTGTCGGCATTCATGCGCATGGTGCGGAACTTGTAGCAGTTGAAGGCCTGCCCGCGGTATCCAGTGCGCTTCTGGACAAAGAAAATGGGACCAGGCGATGATAACTTGATGCCGATGGCCACAGGGATGATGACGATGGGCGACAGGATCAGCATCACTGTCGATACCAGCAGGTCAAATACCCGCTTGACCAAGCGGTTGATGGGATTTTTCAAGGGGTAGGGGTGAACGGCCAGAATGGGAATCTCGCCCACCGAACTCAGTTCAAACTGGCGGGTCACCGTGCGCCCGAACTGGGGTACATAATAGAAATCGACGGCATTGTTGTCGGCAATGCGTATCATGCGTGACACGTTCTGGTTGTCTTCGATGTCGGGGACGGCACAGAACATCTCATCCACCTGATGCGTCTTGACAAACTGCTCAACGTCATCGAGGGTACCCTGATAGGCTGCCGATACCGACCTGTTCTTGGGGTTGTTGTCAAAGAAGCCCACGATGTGGTAACCATAACCCTGGTCGGCCAGCATCTCATTGATGAGACGCACGCCCACCGTGCCGCCGCCAATGATGATGACACGCTTGAAGTTGAAGCCGCGGTTGCGGTAGAGTTTCACCATCTGTCGCGACACGACCCACCAGGTGGCCAGCACCAGGAAGAAGATGGCGTAGAACATCACCAGCGGTTGCCATGGTGTGTCGTTAGGCCCCAGAAACGAGGTGAGAGTTACAAAGATTCCCGCATGGGTGAGCACGAGTTTAAGAGCTTGCCCCACAACCTTGTCGGCATAGAACACGCGGCGCTCGTGCACATCGCTGTAGAAATAGATACCCACCACCATCGCCACATTGAGCACAAGCCACACGGGTCGTGAAAACAGCGCATTGCCTCCCGACATGGAATCGTGATTCCACATGATGGTGGCAAAATACACTAGATTAACAATCAGCAAGTCGATGATGCTGAATATCCATCTGACAAACTGTCCATATCGGCCTTTGCTCTTCATTCGGGTGAAGTGTGGTTAATGGTAAAAAAGGAAGTTTGATGATTCCTTAGTAGCATTTCATGTCAGCCTAACGTCCGAGAAATTAAGCAAATTTGATAACAAATCATTTTTTGCTTAATTTCTCGTGCGTTAGCGCGATTAAAAGTTAAAGCTGGAGTTTTTTATTGCAGCCTCGTGATGATCTCGTGTTATTACTCGTTGTCGAGATCCTTGATGCGCTTCTCGAGATCGGCGATCTCCTCCTTCAGGCGGGCAATGCGGCGCTCCATTTCCTGAACCAGCGAGTTACCGCTCTTGGTGTTGGCGGTGAGGAAGCCCATGTTGTTCTCAAAGGTCTTCAACTCGCTCATGCGCTGCTCGTAGGTGCGCACAAGGCGGTCGCGCTCGCTCAGACCACGGTCGTTGCCTGACTGACGGCCACTGCCACGGGGCGCGCTGTCGCTGTAACGGGGACCGCGCATGTTGAGCGTCTCAAACGCCTTGTCGATGAGTTCACGATACTGGGCGTAAATCTTGTCTTTCTCCTTGAAGGGGACGTGGCCGATGTTCTGCCAGCGATCCATCAGGTCGCGAACGCTCTGGGCAGCATTCTCGCCTGCCTCCTCAATCGTGGACTTGAGTGTGGCGATGACCTCTTTCTTAGCCTTGAGGTTCTCATGCTCGACAGCGTGCACGTTGACATTCTGTTTCTTCTTCTGCTCAAAGAAGTGGTCACACGCGGCGATAAAGCGTTTCCACACGGCGTCGCTCTGCTTCTTGACAACGGGACCGATGGTCTTCCACTCCTTCTGCATCTCGACAAACTTGTCGGTGGCTTCTTTCCAGTCGGTGGAATCCATGAGAGCCTCGGCGCGCTCGCACAAGTCAATCTTCTTGGCCAGGTTGGAGGTCAATTCCTCCTTCATCGACTTGAAGAACTCTGCTTTCTTGCCAAAGAACTCGTCACAGGACTTGCGGAATCTGGCAAACAGGGCTGCATTGGCCTTGCGAGAAGCATAACCCAACTTCTTCCAGTCCTCTTGCAGGGCGATGATCTGTTTGGTCACCTCGTCCCACTGGGCATAGGTCTTGAGGTCATCGGTCTTGATCTGCTCGATTTTCTCGCACAACTCGGTCTTGGCGTCGGCATTCTCTTTCTCCTTGCTCTTGCGGTCTTCAAAGAAGGCTTGGTATTTCTTGTTGATGGCACTGGAAGCGGCCTTGAAGCGGGCCCACAATTCCTCGCGCAACTCCTTGGCCACGGGGCCGATCTCGCGCCACTCGTTGTGCATCTCCTGCAACTTCCTGAAGGCGGCTACCACATCCGACTCCTCGTCCAGCGCCTCGGCATCCTCACACAATTGCTGCTTGAGCTCCAGATTCTTCTTGAAGTCATAGTCGCGCAACTCCTTGTTCATCTTGAGCACGTCATAGAAGCGCTCGGTGGCACGCTGGAATTCCTTCCACACCTCGGTGTCGGCAGTAGCGGGCACCTCGCCCGTGTCCTTGAATTCTTGCTGGAGCTGCTTGACGCGGTTGAACTGGCGATTGATGTTGTCGGGGTCGTTGGCAATCTCGTTGATGAGCGCAATGATTTGACGCTTCTTCTCGAGGTTGGCCTCACGGTTGGCTTCCTGAGCCGCGTTGAACTCGGTGCGACGTTCCTTGAGCACGTTGAGCAGTTCCTTCAAGTTGTTCTCCTCGTCATCTTCCTTGGCTGTGAAGTCACTTTCCTCGTTGCCGTTGGCCAGGAATTCCTCTTTCTCCTTGGCGATTTCCTCTCGTCTGAGGGCAAAGAACGCAGCCTTGATGGCTTGGACATCATCCTTGACCTCCTCGATGGGACGGGTCGCAGCCTCGCGCATCAGCTCAACCAGCTCAGTCTTGCTCTTGCCGGCAAGGTCGAGCTTGGGGGCTGGTGCGGCAGGTTCCTCGGCTTGAGGTTCTTCGGCCTTGGGTTCCTGGGGCGCGGTTGTCTCTTGGACAGGTGCTGCCTCCTCAACTTTAACTTCTTCACTCACAACTTCCTGTGCCTCGTTCTGGGGCTCAGTGCTCAGTACTTGATCTTTCTCGAGATTGTTCATCGATTCAGATTGTTCACGCGGTTCCATCATAATAAGTTTAATTTAATTCAGTCGCATTGTGCAACTGATGTTGAATTATAAACCCCCAAATTTAGCTATTTTTTCTCAAATGCCAAGTCATTTCTGTGATTTTTTTTGTTTTTTGCGCCATTTTTTACATAATAAAGGACTTATAAGCATTGTCGCGCTTATAAGTCCCGTTGTGTTTCTTTTAGAGCTGGATCAAAGCACCCTGGCCTTGATGATTTTGATGTCGGTCGTGGGGCGGTCGGCCTTGCCCGTGGGTGAGCACTGGATCTTGTCCACCACATCCATGCCCTTGATCACCTCGCCAAACACGGTGTACTGGCCGTCGAGATGGGGCGTACCGCCGATGCTGGTATAGGCGTTGATCTGCTCGTCGGTAAACGAGGCGGGCTGGCTGTTGGCCACTTCGGCCTCGGTTTGCTGGATGAGCTTGTTTTGCAGTTCGTTCATCCCTGCGGTGTCGTTGTTCCTCTGCATCTCCTCGATGATGGCTCGGTTCTCATTGATCAGGCGACGGAACACCTCTTCTTTTTGCCTGTTGACAAGACGTTCCGACATTATTTTGAGATCCTCGCTGCTGTAGATCTTACCGGTGACAATGTAGAACTGGCTGCCGCTGCTGCGACGCTCTGGGTTCACCTGGTCACCAGTGCGGGCTGCTGCCAGCGCGCCACGCTTGTGGAAGTACTTGGGATAGACAAACTCGGCCTCGATGGTGTAGCCCGGGTCGCCGTCGCCCAGGAGCTGGTCGGGGCCGGCGGTCTTGGAGTTGCCGTCACCGGTCTGGATCATGAAGTCCTTGATCACACGGTGAAAAAGTACGCCATCATAATATCCCGACTTGACGAGCTTGATGAAATTGTCACGGTGCTGGGGCGTCTCGTTGTAGAGTTCCACTACGATGTTGCCCAGCGTGGTTTCCAGTTCAACTTTAGTCATTTTATTGTCCTTGGTTTGTTTGTTGGCGGCAGCAGTGTTGCTACTGCCGGTGTTGTTGGCCGAGCACGCCATGAGCGTGAAAGCCATCATCACAACCGATAAAAATAAATTCTTAGTCATTATATTATTATACTGATTGTTTTTAAACTCCTGACTTGATTAAATGCCAACGGGGTAGAGGCGCTTGTAGATGCGGCGAAAGTTGTCGTCCCGGGCGCTCAACTCGGCAGCGTGCTCCTTGTAGTCCGAGCCCCACAGCGACGAGGCTAGATAGGCCAGATACACGTGGTCGCGGTCCTTGGCGATAGCCGCCTTGACCAGCAGGTCGATGTTGGATGCATACTTCTCGCGGTCGATGGCGTTGAGATAACGGGCGGTACTCACCACAAACTGGCCTGTACGGTCTTTCAAGATCATGTTGTCCAGCAGGGCAGGCAGGTCATCGTCGATGCTGCCCATGTTGTTGGCGATATACTCATAGGTCAACAACCCGTTAGAGTCGTTTTCCAGCATTTTCTTAGTAGAGTTGTCCATTATAAAAACTAGTAATGTGTTACGTTTACAGTCGGCAAAGATAATGCTTTTTTCCTTTCTGTCACATTTTTAACAGGAAAAATCGGACCAAGCCACCCGATTTCAGATTATTACTTGCAACAATTGCGCTTGTTTTTGCACTAGAAAAGTCGTTATTTCGGGTTTTTAATAACATTTTAATGAAATAATGTGTTTTTTGTGCCCGTTTATATCTTTTTTTGACATAAAATGACTAACTTTGCACGGCAAAAAGCAAATTACATAAATATTTCAAATATATTCAGTTCAAAAACTTTAATTCTTTAATTAATGAAGACGATTTACACCTTTGGTAACGGCCAAGCAGAGGGTCGTGCCGACATGAAGGATCTGCTGGGTGGCAAGGGCGCTAACCTTGCCGAGATGAACTTGATTGGTGTCCCTGTTCCCCCGGGTTTCACAATCACAACCGAGGTTTGCCGCCTTTACAACGAGAAAGGCCGCGAAGCCGTTGTTGAGATGATCAAGGATGATGTGAAGAAATCAGTAGAGCACATCGAGAAATTGACTGGCAACAAGTTCAATGATCCCAGCAACCCTCAGCTGGTATCGGTACGCTCTGGTGCCCCCGTGTCAATGCCTGGTATGATGGACACCGTCCTCAACCTGGGTATCAACGACGAGGTGGCCGAGACCCTCGCCATCAAGTCGGGCAACCCCCGCTTCGCTTGGGACAGCTATCGCCGCTTTGTGCAGATGTATGGTGACGTCGTGCTGGGCATGAAGCCGACCAACAAGACCGATATCGACCCCTTTGAGGCTATCATTGAAGAGCTGAAGGAGAAGAAGGGCGTGAAGTTTGACACCGAGCTTGATGTTGACGACCTCAAGGAACTGGTGAAGCGCTTCAAGGCCGCTGTGAAGGAGAACACCGGCAAGGACTTCCCCACCGACGCTTATGACCAGTTGTGGGGCGCCATCTATGCCGTATTTGACAGCTGGAACAATGATCGCGCCATTCTGTACCGCCGCATGAACCAGATTCCCGAGGAGTACGGCACCGCAGTTAACGTCCAGGCAATGGTCTATGGCAACATGGGTGACAACAGTGCTACGGGCGTATGCTTCTCGCGTGACGCCGCCACGGGTGAGAACCTCTTCAACGGTGAGTACCTGATCAATGCTCAGGGTGAAGACGTTGTGGCTGGTGTACGCACCCCCCAACAGATCATGACCGAGGGCAGCCGCCGCTGGGCCGAGATGCAGGGCATTACCGAGGAGGAGCGTGCCGCCAAGTATCCCTCACTGGAGGAGTCGATGCCCGAGTGCGCCAAGCAGCTCGTTGACATCCAGCACAAGCTTGAGGAGCACTATCGTGACATGCAGGATATGGAGTTCACCATCCAGGATGGCAAGCTGTGGTTGCTCCAGACCCGCAATGGCAAGCGCACCGGCGCCGCTATGGTGAAGATCGCCATGGATCTGCTGCGTGAAGGCAAGATCGACGAGAAGACCGTCATCAAGCGCATGGAGCCCGGTAAGCTCGACGAGTTGCTGCACCCCGTGTTTGACACCGCCGCCGTTAAGACCGCTAAGGTCATGGCCAAGGGTCTGCCCGCCAGCCCTGGTGCCGCTACCGGACAAATCGTGTTCTTTGCCGACGATGCCGAGGAATGGGCTTCGCGCAAGAAGAAAGTTATCATGGTACGCCTGGAGACCTCTCCCGAGGACCTGCGCGGCATGAGCGTGGCACAGGGTATCTTGACCGCCCGTGGCGGTATGACATCACACGCTGCCGTTGTGGCTCGTGGTATGGGTAAGTGCTGCGTGTCCGGTGCCGGTGAGATCAAGGTGGACTACAAGGCCCGCACCGTCGAGATGGGTGGCAAGACCTATAAGGAAGGTGACTGGATTTCGATCAACGGTAGCACCGGTGAGGTCTATGACGGTCTCGTGGCTACGGTTGATGCCGACTTGAGCGGTGACTTCGCTGCCGTGATGAACCTGGCCGAGAAGTACAGCAAGATGGACGTATATACCAATGCCGACTCGCCCCGCGATGCCAAGGTGGCCCGCAAGTTGGGTGCCCACGGTATCGGCCTGTGCCGCACCGAGCACATGTTCTTTGAGGGTGACCGCATCAAGGCCATGCGCGAGATGATCATCGCTCCCGATGAGGCATCACGCCGCATAGCCCTGCAGAAACTCCTGCCGCTCCAGCGTGGCGACTTCGAGGGCATCTTCGAGGCCATGGACGGCTATGAGGTGACCATCCGCCTGCTCGATCCCCCCTTGCATGAGTTTGTACCCCACCAGCTCGAAACCATGCGTGAACTGGCCGAGGAGACTGGCCGCACCCTGGACGAGGTGAAGCTCGTGTGCGACGGTCTGGAAGAGTTCAACCCCATGCTCGGTCACCGTGGCTGCCGCCTGGGTAACACCTATCCCGAGATCACCGAGATGCAGGCCCGCGCCATCATCGAGGCCGCCCTCAACATGCAGGCCAAGGGCATCATCGTGAAGCCCAAGATCATGGTGCCCCTCATCGGTGTGAAGAACGAGATCCAGATGCAGGCCGACATCATCAACGAGACCGCACAGAAGGTATTTGCCGAGCGTGGCGAGACCGTGGCCTACAAGGTAGGTACCATGATCGAGATTCCTCGTGCAGCCCTCGTTGCCGACCAGATTGCACAGGTCGTTGACTTCTTCTCATTCGGTACCAACGACTTGACCCAGATGACCTTTGGTTACTCGCGTGATGACGCTGGCAAGTTCCTCGCCATCTACAAGAACCTGGGCATCTTGAAGGTTGACCCGTTTGAAGTTCTCGACCAGGAAGGCGTTGGCCAGCTCGTTGAGATGGCAACCAAGAAGGGACGTGCTACCAAGCCCGAACTCAACGTGGGCATCTGTGGTGAGCACGGTGGTGAGCCCAGCAGTGTGAAGTTCTGCGCCAGCTTGGGCATGAACTACGTCTCCTGCTCTCCCTACCGCGTGCCCATCGCCCGCCTCGCCGCCGCGCAGGCCGCTGTCGAAGAGTAATTTAACTCTCTGATATAATGAAAGGGACTTGCTCACAATTGGGCAAGTCCCTTTACTTATTTATGAATTCGGACAATTTTTGGCTTAAAATGTTGCACAATATATGTCATCCGTCAAATTACAATAATCTATACAGGAAGAATGGTAGGTTCTTGTTAATAATGCCGAGGACATGCCATCGCTTGGTGACATATGCTTTTGATTTCTTGTGACGGATTGCAGCGTATATCTGGTCAACAACCTTATCAACAGGCATCACCCAAAAGAGACCTTCGCCCTTTGCCATTGCAGTGTCTACGAGACCGGGACGAATGTCAGTAACTGTTACGTGCCCACCGCTCTTGAAAGCTTTTTTGCGCAAAGCTTCCATGTAGTTGATTTGATAGGCTTTGGTTGCACTATAAGCAGGAGCCACTGGTTCACCTCGTAGCCCTCCTATTGAAGTGATTGCTACGAGGTGGCCATACCCCTGCTTTTCAAATATATGGTAAAGCGTATCAATGACAAATGTCCATCCCTTTACGTTCGTTTCTATCGTTGGGTGTTCTAATGCATAGACAAGTGAAGGATTGAGGTCGCCAATCCCAGAGCTAACTATGGCAATATCAATATTCCCAAGTATCTCGCAAAGAGTGTGAATGGCCTGTTCTATTTCGTCCTGTTTTGTAATGTCTGCTGCAAAAACGAAAGTGTTGTATGGATGCTGCAGTTGCAGTTCATCCAACAAATTCGTCCGTCGGCCAACAATTCCGAGATGATTCCCTTCTGATACATATTTTTCAAAGAGAGCCCTTCTTATACCTGATGTAGCTCCAATAATGAGGATATTCATTTCACTTTTTTGAGTACAAAGGTAATGAGAATGTATAAGCTAAGCGTATATTTCGAAATAAAATTGTCATTAGACATTCAAACTCTCAAAACGTTTTGAGAATTTACAGACTGAAAGTTATCTCACGGCGAATGTTACTGATTGTGGTAGGAGTTACTTTTAGATAAGAAGCTATATCTTTCAGACTGATGCATTGTACAATTTCTGGACAACGACTGAGTAAACGTTTATATCGTTCTCTAGTTGTCATACGATAGGAATCAAGATATTGTGTATATACTTGGGCAAAAAGGTTGTCAGATATGGCTTGTTTGAGGTCTCTCATATTGGCAGACTCCAGCAAAGAACACAAATCTTTGCCTTGGATTTGGAATACTTTGCATGATGTCCCAGCCATAATAGTCACCTCGGAATTCTTACCAGAAAGACAATTCGGGTAATCTGCAACGAACTCTCCTTCGAAGGCGAAGCCTGTGCAGTAATCCTTTCCCTCCTCGCCGTTGCGCACCATGTATTTGAAGCATCCCCGCTCCACATAGGCTACCCACTGCGCCGTCTCGCCCGCAACCTCTAGCGTCTCGCCGCGCAGAAACGTCCGCGCCTCCCCATGCTCCATGCAGTACTCCCGGAGGAGCTCCAGATCCAGCCCCTCCTTGTAGGTGTTAAACTGCTTGCTCGGTCGGTGTGTCATGTTGCCGTTTATCTTTTTTGTTGAGGAAAACTTATATTGCCATGTCCCTTACTCTTTTTTGTAGCTCTGATATTTTTTGCATTAGCTCGTCGAACTCTAATGACTGACCATAGATGAAGAATCGTCGCATGTCTGCATAGTCGGCTTTCCATGATTCAATTGCTTGCTCTGGTATCATAAAATTGATAGAAGCAGGAGCATGAAGATCGTAGTTCACATACTTCAAGGCGTAATATGCTCTACGATGCTCAACAATTGCGTCATAGAGAGTGCGGTCAGCCAAAGCCTCCCGCCCATATTCAGTGTCCATCAGTTTCTCCAAGTCGTACAGATGACGGGACATACGAACGCTTCTAGGCTTATCTTTCTGAAACTCTTCGGCCAACAGAAATATTTTTTCCAAGAATGTGCGTGTAGGAACAACAGTTCTTATCTTGCAATTGGCATCTATGTCTTCCTCTTCAAAGGTCTCACCAATTAATGAGTGAATGTAACGTTCCTCTGTTGGTTCGTCCATGGAGAGGCAGCTAATCTCGATTTTCACACGTGGAGGAATGTAAGTGATAGTGTCTTCAATGATGGACGGATAATGTAGCAGTATGACCGTAGGATCTTTGTCCGAGTCTATAGGTTTCCATTCTCCATTCTTGTCTTGCACTTGGGTGACATTCTCGATGGTGTACCCGGTGACACCCATGCTCTTTAAATGTGAGTCAATTTGAGCCGAAAGTTTTTCTTGTATATACTTTCGTGCCAGCTTCTTCAGTTTATCGCGTTGGCTTTTGTTTGACTTCTCTATGCCAAAGAAAGAGTGGCTGATGGCTAAGTCTATGTCCTCAGAAAAACGTTCAATAATATTGAAACCTTTTGAGAGTGACGTGCCTCCCTTGAATATCAACCATTCACGACAGTCCGTCTGGAACAGAGCTTTCAACGTGACAGTTACCCACCAGTCCTTTTCTATACCCACTTGATTGATACCAGGATGCGTGGCTTCCGTCTGTTGTAGCATCGCTAGACGATCGACAAGCTCATTGTTTAACCAAAGTTTTCCCATTGTCTTTATTCTGTTTTAAGCATCGGTTTTATGATTCGCTTCATCCATGCAGGCATCAAATCCACGTCACGCATCAATGATTCCTTGTTTGGTTCTTTTGATATAAGTGAATTTATCGTCTGCAGCTCGTTATCGGTTACATTCTCTTGCTTTAGCGACCTAAGAGCTTGGACCAATAAGGCAATGAGGCGAGTCTCATAACAGAAATTCTTGGGGACACCGCGTTTCAAAGTTACTTGACGATTGGCGAGTTTAACTGTCCTCTCGCTGCCTGTTGTCAAGTATGTATAATTCATTGGAACCTGCGTAGATAGCCCTAGTATATTTAGCGCTGTCATGCCTGAAGGTAAAACTTGGGCATTATCACGGGTTGCTATAGCTTGTACCACTTTATCAACAGTAGGAAGTACAATTCCGAACCGACTTTTTCGAGGTTTGGCATAAATGCCTTGCGCAATCTTTGTCAATACTTCCTCATTGGTTAGTTCAGACAAGGTGCTACCAACAAACTCAGCGTGATATTCTGGGAAGTCAGAGCGGAACAGAATACTATCTTCAGGCATCGCTTCTATGCGTTGCCTTAAAGTATTGCTATCTATAGAATGTCTGTTTATCATAAGACCTTTGAAATTTTGATGATTTTTCAAATGCAAAGGTAGGCATTTCATTTGAATAAACCATGGACATCAGTGCATTTTTTCCCGTTTTATAGACATTTTTGTTAACTTTTATAATTATGTTACTTTGAAAATACAGTTTTTACCCTTCTCTTCAAAAACTGGCTTATCAGAAAAGGAGGGTAGAATGAGAAGGGGATGGGACTAATAAATGGATTATTCTTCTGTAAAAAGAAAAATGATTATTGGTGGAATCATCAAGTCGTTTCATATTGCAAAATTTAGGTTAATGTTTCCCCATGTATTTATTATACATGAACCTCTAAACTGAAAATGGTAAACTCAATCATTATTGGTTAAGGTTTACTTTAACTTATTATATATAAGAACATCTAAACTTAAACCAAAACTTACACCGCAAGAATCTGTCCGTTTTTCTTTTAACTGAGACAAATTGTGGCAAGAAGATATGCCAATTCGTCTATATATGTTAAAACTCAAACACATTCTGCAAGAAAACCATGCAGAATGAGCGTAAAGTCAGAAGAAATCATTAACTTCGCAAACAAAGTTTGCAGAACGTGTTTGAACCACGGAGATGCAATCAGTGTTTAACAATTAAAAATTATAGGACAAGAAATTAGTGAAGAGACAGAAGATGATTAGTATGTTTGAATTAGGGGAAATCGGGTGCAGAATGTGCAGTTCATGCTCATAATGTTTCCCAAATGTTTCCCAGATTCATTGTAATGTACTGATAATCAGCATCCGTTAGCTGCCGCCCAGGCCGCTGTGGAGAACGCATAAGCTAACTCTAACTAAAGAAGTAAAGGGACCTGTCCGTTTGAGCAGGTCCTTTTTTTAATCGTCAGAAGAGGGCTCCCGACGATTAATGACTAAAAACGTCGCACAATCTGCGACAATTTGTGCCTCTGATTTGCGGTTCGCAATTATTTTAGTATTTTCGCCAAGGAATTTTTCATTGCATATATCGTTACAAGCAATAGAGAATTGCGAAATAAACAGACAAATCAGAATATAGTGTCAAAATCATAAATAGAAATCAATATGGAACAGAAAACTAAATCAAAAGGACTGGTTGCTCGTATTTTGGGAGAACGGCCTACGACTGTCCAGAAAAACTTTGTCCGGTTGATGCTTATAACGCTGTTGTTGTGGCCAATAGGTTTCTATGTGTCCATATTCTTCTTTTGGGATGAGCCTATCCAATCCTCTATTGACGAGATTTGCCGTTGGGGTGCAACGCTGACCATCTGGCTTTACCCGATCTATCTGATCCCATTAATAAGGTTGTGGTTTAAATTTTCCAAAAAATTGGGAAGGACATGGCTGTTCTATTTTTGCCCATTTGTACCTGTGGCTGTTATCTGCCTGTTTTTAGCATTCACATCAATTATATCGGAAAGGAAACCTGAATATGATCCTTCGACTTATAAACGCCTAAACAAAGCGTATGCATTAGATGTTAACCATGCTTATTATTGGGATGAGATATTGGAAGGGGCTAACCCAAGTACATTCAAAGTCCTGGGCCATCATTATGCAACCGATATGCACCATGTATGGTATAATAGCATTATGATAGAGGGAGCAGATCCTGCCACTTTTGCCGTACAAAATGGCGATATTTCAGATCTTGCTCATGAAGCACTTTCACATCTTGCTCATGACGCACACGATTACTACAAGAGAGGCCAGCCTCTCCATGTGGCAAATATGGGAAGTTTCAGACTGATAGATGACAATTGGGCTTTAGATAGCCTTCAGGTCTATTATATTAATGAACCGGAAGAGAAAAAAGCGGTGCCAGTAGGTGATTACCGCACGTTTAAGGCTTTAAATACATTCTATGCAGTTGATGCCAAGTGTGTCTATTACAAAAACAATATAGTAGAGGGGGCAGACCCAGCGTCTTTCGCCGTATTGAAAGGGGAATATCACTATGCCAAAGACAAAAATCGTGTATATTGTGAGGCGTACGGCTCGTCAATACGAGACCTCAATACACTAAAACACAAGAATATGGAGCAGGCTGGACTAGGGAATGCTTTCCATACTGATGGCACAACGGTTTATAATCCAAAGCTGATGACCATGCCTGAAGGTACTGACTTTGCTACCATACATAGAGTAGAAGGTTACTGGTTTGCCGACAGCAAGCATGTTTACTATGAAAATCGCCTGTTGCCTGGAGCCAATCCAACGACATTTGTGATATTTCCATCTCATTATGTACAAGAGGATAGGTATTTTGTATCAGGCGATTTTTCGTGTATTGATTATTCTGATTCTGATTATTCGCATGATGGCAACCATGTGTATTACCGTGATTCGCTAATGTCCGACGCTGATATTGCCTCATTCATTTGTGGCTATGATTGTGTCGCAGGACAATCATTTGCTTTCGACAAGAACCGGTATTATCAGGGAACACCAAATCCACGAATCGAAAAATTGCGTCAAGGCAAATTTATAATTAGCAAATTACGTGAGTTCGTCAATAGGACATTAGATACTCTCCATCTTAGATAAGAAGGGGTGCCGCGTGAGCGGCGGGGCGTTGATGCTACATGAGAATATAATTCATGGAAAAATCATAATCCTCCGGCGCTTCGCGCCACCTCCCCTATATATATAAACAAGTTACGAGCGTGTAAAAGCAAGCGGTTGAGTCGTTTTAAGGCTCAACCGCTTGTGTTAAAATAGAGAGTGTCTTGTTACTTGAAGATTTTTTTAGAACTTCAGGTAGGAATTGAGTTTAAGGGCAAGGTCATCACCCGTCAGGCCTCGGGACAGGATGGTACCGTCGGGGCCAAAGATAATGACGTGGGGGATGCTCTTGATGCCGTAGAGGTCGGTGGGTTCGGTCAGCTTGTTGGTGCCGATGATGACGGGCCAGGTGATGTTGAGTTCCTCGATGGCCTTGCGGGTGTCGTCAGGATTGTCCCATACGGCAATGCCCAGCACATCAAACTTGTCGCCGTGCTTGGCCTTCAATGCCTGCAACTTGGGAATCTCGGCACGGCAGGGCGGGCACCAGCTGGCCCAGAAGTCAACGACAACAATTTTGCCCTTGCCCACATAATCTGAGAGCTTCTGCTTGGCACCGTCCTCGGCCATGACTTCAAAGTCGGTGAACTTCTTCCCCTCGGCGGTAACGATGAGTTGACGGGCTGCGTTCTTGATCTTGGCAACACGTCTCAGCTGGGCATACTCGGCTGGAGCTTCCTTGAGCAACGCGTCAATGTCGGCCTCGCTGAAGTCTTTGTACATCAAATAGTTGCAGAATGCCCAAGGCCCGATGGCGTTGTCCTTGTTGTCGAGGTAGAATTTCTTGAGTTCCTCGGCATAGCGGGCATCGCTCTCGACATCGGTCAGCGTTGTGTCATCTGCAATCTTTTGCGCTTCCTTGCTCCATGCCGCCATTTTGTCGTTGAGCGGACTGATGGCGGTACCCTCGGCGATGTTGAGTCTTACCTCACCAGGCTCGACGATGAAGCCATAGGGGTTACCGCCAGCATACAGGCGGGCAAAGAAGCTATCGTCGGCTGTGCCTTCGAGGATGCAGGTGTTGTTCTCGATAGTGGCTGTGGCTATGGTGTCACCCGTGTCATAGTTGGTCAAGAAGGCGGTCTCGCCGTTGGCGCTCTCGTCGGGGAAGGTGACGGTGACCTTGTACCCCTTGCTGCAAGATGCGAGCAGCAACAGTGCAGTGAAAATAAAAGTTATCCGTTTCATAATTATCTCAGATTAAAGCTAATTTCTGATGGCCTTGTAAATGAGTGATTGGATGTGGCTGCGGGCGCTGATTCGGCCAAAGTTTGGGTTGTTGCGCGTGGGGCTCACGCGGTTGCTCAGGAAGATGTAAAACATGTCGTTCTTGGGATCCACCCAGTAGCAGGTGCCCGTGAATCCAGTGTGCCCGAAGGTCTCGGGTGTGGCCTCGGCACAGGTGTTGCTGGCATCGGGATTGCCCACAACGGGCTTGTCGAAGCCCAGTCCGCGGTGACTGTTGGGACTCTTCTGGGTGATGAAGGTCTCGACTGTTGATGACTTCAAGAGCCGCACGCCACCATAGGTTCCTCCATTGAGCCACATCTGGAAGAGCTTGGCCAGGTCATTGGCATTGCTGAATAGTCCCGCATTGCCCTGTACTCCACCCGAGAAGGCTGCCAGCTCGTCATGAACATATCCATGCATGTGCTGGCGGCGCAAGTAGGTGTCTTTCTCGGTGAAGCTGATTTCGTCGCGCGAGTATTTGCTCAAGGGGCGGTACATCGTGTGATAGGCACCCAGGGGAGCAAAGATGTAGTTGTTCACATAGTAGTTGAGCGGTGAGTGGGTCATGCGCTGCACGGCATCGGCGAGCAATGAGAAGTTGCAGCAGCTGTACAGGTATTTCTTTTTACCCAGCTTGGCGTGGTACATGCGGTTCATGATGGAGTCATAGGTGACTCGTCCGCCCCACACACCGTCGGCAATGGCGATATTGAATTTGTCGGTCTTGTGGGTCGAGAGGATGTCGGTGCGCAACTTGGCATCCTTGTGGCCCCACGAACCGTTCATGACCTTGATGGGGTGGGTGGCATCCTCGGCCCCAGCGATGAGCACACCGCTATAGGTGCTGGGATCCATCATCATCTGCCACATGTTGAGCGATGCGGGCATACCTGTCTCGTGATACAACAGGTCGCGGAACGTGATGTCCTGCTTGTCACCGTCCCGCAGGCCGGGAATGTATTCACTCGCCTTGTCGTCAAGGCGGAACTTGCCGTCGTCAAAGGCTTTCATAACACCGCTGATGGTGCCAGTGGCCTTGGAAACCGATGCGAGGTCAAACAGCGTGTTGTCATCGACCTTGACCGTGCTGCCATAGTCGATGGTGCCAAATGAGCCTTTATAAATCACCTTGCCATGTCGTGCGACGATGACTTGGCAACCCGGGAAGGCATGCTGTTGCACGCCCAGGCGACACACCGAATCGATTTGTGAAGTCAAGCGGTTATCCAGTCCCACCTCGGCAGGAATGGAGTAGCCCAATCGATTGGCGCCATAGTGGATGCCGTGTCCCGCATCATAGCGCGTCTTCTTGCCATTAAATGCCAGCGAGATGGGCAGGATGCCGCTTGCCGCATTACCACCAAAGATGGTCTGTGCCGCATAGTCCTCGGCAATCGTCGAGTTCTCGTAGGTGAGCACAACTGCCTTGACATGCTTGTTGGTGATGGCTTTGCCGTAGTTCTTGATGTCGTAGGGCTTGCAGGTCAGCACCACAACGAGGTTCTTGCACTTCTTGACCACGGCATCGAGGGCAGCGCGGTTGTCAGTATTGTCCTCGCCCACTTCCACGATGATGGTGTTGAAGTGGCCATCATGGAGCTGCTCGGCCAATTGACTGGCAGAACCGGCCTTGACCAGATCAAAGCGCTTCACTTGGGCATAGTCGGCGCAGCGGCGGGTGAACTTGCTGGCAGTGCCATTCTCGTTGCCGATGGTGGCGACAGCGATGTGGCGGCTCTGCATGTTGTGGATGGGCAGTATATTGTCGTTATTCTTGATGACGGTGATACTGCCGGCTGTGAGTTGACGCTTGATGACACTGGCGTGCTGGGAGTTGATGTCGGATTGCAGATTGTCGGTGTTCACATGTTGACGGGCGGTCAAGTCGAGGGCATACTTGTAGCGCAGCATCTTCTTGCAACGCTCGTCAAGCACGCTTTGGCTGAGTTTGCCATTGGCCACGGCGGCCTTGATGGCTGCAATCTCGTCGGTGACATTATCGGGCATGAGCAACACATCATTGCCTGCCAGCAGGGCGTTGACACAGGGGGAACCTTTCAGCATCTGGGTAGCCCCTTTCATGTTGAGCGCATCGGTGAAGATGAGACCCTCAAAATCCAGTTCCTCGCGCAACAGGGTCGATACACAGTCTTGAGACAGACTGGTGGGAGCCTTGCCGTTGTCGATGGCGGGCACTAGCAGGTGGGCAGTGAGGATGCCGCTCAATCCGGCCTCTATAAACTTGCGGAAAGGTACCAGCTCGCAGGTGTTGATTTCTTGCAGTTTCTTGTTGATGACGGGGAGGGTCTTGTGGGAATCCTCACTCGATGAGCCATGACCCGGGAAGTGCTTACCCACGGCCATCACGCCGCCATCCTCCAAGCCGCGGGCAAAGGCGATCGCGTGGCGGGCCACCAGCTCGGGACTCTCACCGAAGGAGCGGTCACCAATGACCGGATTCAACGGGTTGTCGTTCACGTCGAGCACCGGTGCAAAATTCACTTGAATGCCCATGCGACGGCACTGGCGTGCCACTTCACGGCCATACTCATAGAGCAGCATGTCGTCGTCAAGAGCGCCCAGGATGAGGTTGCGCTGGAAATTGGGCACCTCTTTGAGCCTCATTCCCAGTCCCCACTCGCCATCAATGGTGATCATCAGGGGGACTGAAGCCAACGATTGGGCGAGATTGGTGACCTCGGCTTGCTCGGCGATGGTGCTTTTCTCATAGATGAGTCCACCCACGAGGTTCTGTGTAACCAATCGCTTGACCAGGTCTCTTGTGGCGTCATTGCTTGACGGTGTTACTGCGGCAATGATCAATTGCCCGATGCGGGCATCTGGTGACAGGCTGTCAAAAACGCTATCCACCCACTGGTCCATTGCTACCTGATCGACATGATTAAACAGGTTGGGCAACTTGCTTGTGCCGCGTGCCGTAGCGTTCAATGCCAGCACAACAACGACAATTGTCAACAATAAACGATTGAATTTGGTCATTATATTTTGTCCTTTCCTTTTCTTTCAACAAATAGTCCCTAAACCCTAAACCCTAAAGCCTAAAACCTAAAGCCTAAAACCTACTTCCTCTTAATCCTCACTTCGTCCTTGGCGTCGATTTTCTTGCCTGCGGCATTAAGCGCCTTGACATACTTGAGGATGTGGCTGCCATACTTCTGGGTATCGACAAACAGGCGCTTGCAACGGGTCATGGGTGTCATGTAGTCGCCGCCGTTGGCCAGATAATCGATAGTGGCAACGTTGTACATCTTCTCGGGGTCGATATTCTTGCCCTTGAGGGTGGCCTTGATGAGTTTGCCCTCATCGTTGTAGGTGGCGCGCAGTTCCTTGCTCACGGCATCACCACCGCGACCGCACATGAGTTGGATACTCTCGATGAGTTCGGTACCAGGCATCTCAAGCACGACAAATCGGTTGTCAAAGGGGAACATCGAGCTGATGACACCCTCGGTGACAGTACCCTTGGGCATATCCATGCGTATGCCGCCCTTGTTCATGATGGCGCAGTCGATGTTCTTGATGCCCGAGAGTTCCTTGATGATGTCCATTGTGGCATCACTCACCCAGTTCTGGGCGGCATCGCTGGAGTTTTTCATGAAGCGGGCACTGATGGCGACCGGATTGTTCATAATGCTGTCCACACCGTTGCGGTACTGGTCAAGCCACTGGTTCATGGCCGTGTACTGGCTGGCGGCTTCATCCCAACTTGCATCAACGGGGATTTGGTTATAGACGATATCGCCCGTCTCCAAGTCCAGGTCATAGGTAGCAACCAGCTTGCCGCTCTTGCCATTTTGTCCGATGGGTATCAACTTGCCGTCGGCATTGGCAATGCGGTCCATGCCGCTACCAGGCTTGATGGTCGTGTGGGAGTGGGAACTGATGACCATGTCGATGTAATGGCTGTGCCCGATGATGAGTGTGTCGTTAGGTTCGGTGGGCTCATAGCTGCTGTAACCGATGTGAGACACCATGATGGCATAGTCCATGCCCAGCACCTCCTTGAGGTAACGGGCAGTGGCATCGGCAACTTCGGGGGCATTGCGGTAACGCAGGTTCTTGCAGTTCATGTCGGCTATCAATCCAGCCGGATTGACGTTGATGCCAAAGAAGGCTACGCGCTTGTCGCCCACAGCCTTGATCCAGTAGGGATGGAACAGGCCATCGAGTGGCGTGGCGCTGAAGTCATAGTTGGCGCTCATCTTCACCGCATCCACGTTGCGGTAATGATTGGCAAGTTCCTCCATGCCGTTGTCAAACTCATGATTACCCAGGATGATGGCATCATAGCCCAGCGTGTCCATCAAGGCATATTCCACCTCGCCGCGGTAGAGCGAGAAGAATAGGGTGCCCTGCACGGCATCACCAGCATGGATGAGCGCGGTGTTGGGGTTGTCGGCACGCAGCTTGTCATAGATGGCACGGCGTCTTGCAACACCGCCATTGCCGTCGCTGGCGGGGTCAACCTGACTGTGGGTGTCATTAACAGCGATAATCATCAAGTGCTCGGCGCGCATGGCGGGTACCATCATCAGCGCGCACATGCTCATTAACATGAAGTTGCGGAATTTTGCCATAATCAATAAAGTAAGATAGTTATAGTTTGAATCGGCAAATTTACTAAATATTCTTGAATGCCACAAGGGGATAACCCTAACAAACAAGGGGGATGTTGCAAAACTCAGTGTCTCCTTTTTTTTCGACGGCTGAGTTTTGCAACACGCCCCCCTAATGCCCTGATGGGAATGTGCCTCAAGCGGTTATTTTGCCTCCTTGGCCGCGGTTTTCTTCTTGGCCGCAGGCTTTTTGGCTGCTGTTTTCTTCTTGGTGGCAGGCTTTTCCTTGGGAGCGGGTTTTTCCTCCTCTACAGGTGCGGGCATGTCGATGGGGAAGTCACCGGTAGTGTCCTTGACGATGTTGTTGCGCATCAGGTCAACCTCGCGGTGCAGTTTCTCAATCTCCTGCTCCTGGTTGCGGATGGTCAGCAGCAGTGAGTTCAACTCCTC
The DNA here is from genome assembly GCA_947165485.1 of uncultured Prevotellaceae bacterium. Lineage (GTDB taxonomy): Bacteria > Bacteroidota > Bacteroidia > Bacteroidales > Muribaculaceae > Sodaliphilus. Next base: position 20,728 of record CAMVAP010000006.1, on the reverse strand, counting down.
GTTGTCGATGCTGGCCGGGTACTGCTCCTCGACGCGGGTCATGAAGTCGCTCAAAACGTTCATGTAGTTGGTGAACGCTGTGTACGGCGAGTCATAAGGGCTGTAGTGGCTATGTACCGAGCCATCGTCATTGTGCTTGGTTGACATGTAGAAGAAGTGGTCGCTGGCCTGCAAGTAGTTCCAGTCCTGCTTGATGCGACGATCGGTGCACAGGCGCACGCGCTCACCGATGGAATATAGCTTCTTGACAGCTTCCTGTTGCAAGGTGTTGCCCAGCCATGCGCTGGTGTCGCGAGCCTCGTCGGTCCAGGACATGGGGTAGGGCACAGCCAGCTCGGCAACGGGCTTGAACTTGGAAACGACTTCGCTAGGAGTCCAGAACTGGATATCCTTCTCGGCGGCAAAGCGTGGCAGTGCCTTCATGAACTCAAAGATGCCGCTCTCGCGCGGTTGCAATTCACCGAATGCGTCATAATTCATAAACAAGTTGATCAACTGCTCCTCTTGGGGCAACTCGTCAATCCAGTGGATGTACTTGTCGGCAGTGAGGGGATAGGAGGCCCACTCGGGGTTGCTGAAGCGGAACGAGATGTCGTCGCTCAACTTGCTATTCTTCAACATCAACTTGAGCTTGGGTGCCGAGGCCGAACTGTACAGGAAATTGGGCGATCGCCAGCCCAGCACGTGCTTGGCATCGGCGGTGATAGCGGCCTTGAAGCCCATCGAATAGACCATCGAGGCGATATCATCATCATAGATGAGCTCGGTGTTACGGAACACCTTGGGCCTCTGCCCAAAGAGTTGGAAGATCTTCTCGTCATGGGCCTTGACCTGGGCAACAAACTCGTCAGGATCATAGAGCGATGACAGGCTGTGGGCATAGGTCTCGCTCAGGAACTCGACACATCCTGTGGCGGCCAGTTCCTTCATCGAGTCGATGAACTCGGGTACATACTGCTCCAGTTGTTCCAGTGCGGTTCCGCTGATGGAGAAAGCCACCTTGAACTTCTTGCCATTCTCCTTGATCATGTCAAGCAGCATCTCGTTGGCGGGCAGATAAGACCGCTCGGCGATGCGTGTGATGATGTCGTCGTCGGCAAAGTCATCATAGTAGTAGTGGTCATTACCGATGTCAAAGAAGCGGTAGTGTTTCAACCTGAATGGCTGATGAATCTGGAAATAAAAACAAATTGCTTTCATATATCTTGAGTTGTTAGTTTTTAGTTCTTAAGTTGTTAGCGGTTAACGGTTGATGAGTTTGCGATAGATGTCGATGACCTTGGCACCGGCTTTGTCCCAGGTGATCTGGGCTACCTCGGCCAGTCCCTGCTCGCGCAACTCGTTGTACATGGCGGGATACTTGATGATGCTGTAGATGGCATCGGCCATGGCGTTGGTGTCCCAGTAGTCAATCTTGATGACATTGTCCAGAATCTCGGCGCAGCCACTCTGCTTGCTGATGATCGAGGGCACGCCCATCTGCATCGCCTCAAGCGGTGAGATGCCGAATGGCTCGCTCACCGATGGCATGATGTACACATCACTGGCCTTGAGCATCTCATACACCTGCTTGCCCTTCAAGAATCCGGTGAAGTGGAAACGGTCGGCGATGTCTCGCTTGGCGGCAAGGCGTATCATCTTGTTCATCATGTCACCGCTACCGGCCATGACAAACTGCACGTCGTTCACCTTGTGCAGCACCTGGGCAGCAGCCTCGACAAAGTATTCGGGTCCCTTCTGCATCGTGATGCGTCCCAGGAAGGTGACAACCTTGTTCTGCTTGCCCGGGGGAATGGGCAGGTTGAGCAGTTCATCGTTGAGGGGATCGACAGCATTGTGCACGGTAGTCACCTTGTCGGGGTTGATGCCGTATTTCTCGATGACCGTGCGGCGCGTGAGGTTGCTCACGGTGATGATGTGGTCGGCATGGTTCATGCCGTCCTTCTCGATGCTGAACACGGTGGGGTTGACATTGCCGCGTGAGCGGTCAAAGTCGGTGGCGTGCACGTGGATGACCAGAGGCTTGCCGGTGACCTGCTTGGCGTGGATACCGGCAGGATAGGTGAGCCAGTCGTGGCTGTGGATGATGTCGCAATCCACCGTGCGGGCGATGACACCGGCCACTATGCTGTAGTTGTTGATCTCCTCCAGCAGGTTCTCAGGGTAACGTCCCGAGAACTCAATGCAGCCCAGATCGTTGGTGCTCATGTAGTTGAAGTCACCGTAGATGTGGTCGCGCAGGTTGTAATACATCTGTGGGTCCATCACATTGCCGATGCGGCTCTGTACATAGTCCCAGTTCACGTCTCGCCATGCAACCGGTGTGCTGTTGGCACCGATGATGTGTGCAAAATCCTTGGGCTCATCGCCCCAGGGCTTGGGGATGACAAAGGTGATGTCCATGTCACCGTTCTCCCACATGCCCTTGGTGAGTCCGTAACTCGCTGTTCCCAGTCCACCCAGGATGTGAGGCGGAAATTCCCAGCCAAACATTAATGCTTTCATATTTTTTTCCTCCTCTTGTTTTTTATTCGTCAATGATGTGCAGGTTCTTGAAGGTGCGCAGCACGCGCAGGATGCCGCCCACGTTGGGGGCGAAGCTCACGGCACCGCGGCCAATGAAGGGCGGGTTGCCGTCATACAGCTCGCTCAGCGATCCGATGCAGCCTTCCTTCATCTCGTCCTCAAAGCCAATCATCATTCTCTCGATAAATGAGATGCTATTCAGACCGAAGACGCGGATGTAGGCCTTGCTGTAGAAATCCATCAGCCAGGGGCGGGCGCTGCCGGCATAGTAGGCCGTCTGGCGCTCCTCGGGGGTGCCCAGATACCAGGGGATGTAGCCGTAACTGTTGGGGCTGAGGGTGCGCAACCCCTTGGGTGTCAACAGCTCGCGGGTGGTGATGTCGAGCACGCGTTTGCGCTGGCGGCGGTCCAGCGGACTGTAGTCGGTGGCGGCGGCGATGATCATGTTGGGGCGCACACTCAGGTCGGTGTAGCTGCCGTTCACATAGTCATAGAGGTAGCCGTAGTCGGTCATGAACGTCTCAATGAACGCTGGCTTGCACTTGTCGGCGATGGTGTTGCAGCGCTCCACAAAGGCCTTGTCCTCATAGCGGTCGGCAGTGAAGAGTTCCTCGGTGGCGAAGCGCAGAGCGTTGTACCACAAGGCATTGAACTCTACCAGATAGCCCGTGCGCGGAATGAGCGGTGTGCCATCGGGGTGGGTGCTGTTCATCCACGAGACGGGACGCTTGGTGCCATCGGTGGCTACCAGGCCGTTAGGCTCCAGCTTGAGGTTGGGATGCTTGCCGTCGGCAATAAAGTTGATGATGTCCTTGACCAGCTTGCCGTAGCGCTCTCGTGCGGCATCGGCATTCAGGTCGTGGGCATAGCGTTGCACTGCCCAGATGGCCCACAGCGGCACATCGGGCAACTCCAGACCGTCGAGGTGCTTGTCGAGGGTGCCGTCGCGCATCCAGTCGTTGAGGGCGCGCTGGGCCGTGTCCATAATCAATTCAAAGTCCTGGCGGTGGTGTACCGACAGTGTGCAGCCTGGCAGAGCGATGAACTCGTCGCGGGCGCGAATCTTGAACCAGGGATAGCCGGCCAGCAGGTAGTGACCCTCCTTGTTGGTGATATAGAACTGCTTGGCGCTGTTCTTCATGCAGTTGTAGAAACTAGTGCGAGGCGTGCGGGGCTTGATCTCGTCCTCATACATCTTGGTCAACGTTCTGGTGTTGACCTCCTCGATACCAGCCGAGAAAATGAGCGGCTCGCCCTTCTTGATCTCGACCTCAAAGTAGCCCGGCACATACAGGTCCTCGCTGTAAGGGATGCCGCGCTCCTGGTCCTTGATATACTCGATGTTCTTGTACCAGTGCGGGTCAAACACAAAGCGGGGCTTGTGGTTCATCTGCATGTACAGGGTGGGATAGCCATTATACATGCAAGTGGCGATACCATTGGCCACCTCCTGGTAGTCGCGACTGGCGACAGCGTTTTCAACACACAGGTCGTTGGCGTTGCGGAAGGCCAGGAACGGCCTGAATTGCAGCGTCGTGGCCGAGTGGGCATCCACCAGCGTGTAGCGGATGAGGATGCGGTTCTCGTGGGTGATGAAGATTTTCTCTTTCTTCAGGATTACGCCACCCACGCGGTAGGTCGTGGTGGGCACGCGCTCGCAGTCATACTCACGGATGTACTTGTGACCGTTGGGACTGTAGGTGTCACCCTTGTAGCGGTGCAGACCCAGGTTGAACGGGGCACCGTGCTGGATGACGGTCTCGTCGAGCGATGACAGCAGCACGTGGTTGTTGTCGTCAAGCTCTGGCACTGGAATGACCAGCAATCCATGTTGCTTGCGGGTATTGCAGCCCACGATGGTGGTGCAATGGTAGGCCCCCGACTGGTTGGTGCGCAACATCTCCTTGGGCAGCGACTGCTCAAGGTTGATCATCAGGTTTTTGTCAAATTTCAGATAACTCATTATATTTTGGTTTTAAATCTTTTTAGTTCAAGGGTAAAATAGGGACGGTTCTTTTGATGTAAAAAACAACCCCCTTGATCTGGATAGTACTGAAAAGTGTTTACAAAGAGCTTTTTCATATTCTTGATGACTATCACCTGCAAATATACAAAGAAAAACGTAATCATCATTATGATTGACCGACAAAATGTCAATACCCGCCATATTGTTGCCAGAACCAGTCAAGTCAGCATCATCTGTTTTGTTCACAAGCCCCGTGCATACCCATCAAAATTACATCAAAAGAACCGTCCCTTTTTTACCCATTTTGGCTAGATGTTGTCGAGGGCGGTTGGTGGTACTAGGATGCGGATGCCTTTGCTCACGATCTGGAAGTCGAGCTTGGCGGGCATCGTGATGGGGTCACCGTCGATGTGGATGATGTCGTCGGCCTTGCGCTCGATGCTCACGTGCTTGCCGCGATAGATGCTCACATGGCGGTCCTTGTCCAGCTGGCGGAAGAATAGGCGAGCCCCGATGAGGGCGCTCTGGGCCAGGTTGAAGCCGTGCATCACGGTCACGTCGATGAGCCCGTCCTGCATGGTGGCACGCGGGGCGATGTAGGCGTTGTTGCCATATTGTGCCGCATTGCAGCACGCGATGACAAAGGCGCGGTCCTGAAGCGTCTTGCCGTCGATGTCGATGGTGTAATCCTGAGCCTTGTACTTGAAAAACTCGGTGAGGGTGGTCTTGATGTAGGTGATGAAGCCACGGGTGCCCTCGTTGGCAAACTTGTAGCTCACCTCGGCGTCAAAGCCCATGCCGCAGGTGCAGAAGAAAGGCTTGCCATTGACCGTGCAGTAGTCAAACAGCCCCACTTGTCCATTGTTGAGCACCTGCAGGGCGCGGCTGGCGTTCATCGAGATGCGCAGGTGGCGTGCCAAGCCGTTTCCCGAGCCGCTGGGCACAATGGCCAGGGCGGTGTCGGTGCCCACAAGGGCGCTGCCCACCTCGTTGATGGTGCCGTCGCCACCGATGGCGACCACCACATCAATACCCTCGTTGACTGCCATTGCCGCAATCTCACGGGCGTGACCCGCATACTCGCTCATGACGATGCTCACGTCATTAGTGTCCTGATCAACCACTGTGTCGATGAGGCGAGGAATCTTGTTCTTGTTGCCAATTCCCGACACGGGGTTGATAATGGCGAGGATATGTCGGCGTTTCTCTTTCATCCACTGCAAAGATAATACTTTTTGCGAGATTTTTTTTGATGTTATGCGTTTTTGAGATATTTTTGTGAGAAAAATATTAACAACCAAAATTTAGCTTTTTAGAAATCAATGAAAAAGGTAAGCATCAACCTCCTGACTAATGTGATTTTACTGCTGGCAGGTGTCATTCTGATCGTGTTTCATGGAGTACCCGACGTGATGTTGTGGGGCGCTCGTGTCATGGGTGCCACTTTCTTGTTGCCCGCTGTGGCTTATCTCGTCATGGTCGCCGTGCGCCACGCCGACGCCCGCACGAGTGCCGACTACCTGGGCGTGTTGCCTGCTGTGGGAGGCTTGTGCTTCGGGCTGGTGATGATTCTCAAGGCCCACCTGTTTGACGAAATTCTGCAACAACTCATGGGCGTGCTTATCGTGGTGTTGGGGCTGTTTCACGTCATCTATCTGTTGCTGTCCCGCAACACGCTCAGCATCAAGGGGTGGTACTACTTGTGCCCCGCCATCGTTGTCTTGTGCGGCTTGTTGTCGCTCATGGTGCCGGCGTTGCGCGGGAACGTGTCGCTGGTTGTGCTGGTGACGGGCATCTGCCTGCTGTTGTTCAACTTCACCAGCTTACAGGAATACATAGCTGAACGCCGCAAACGTGGAAGCCTCTCGCCTGTTAATACCCCCTTGGGAACCATTGAAAATGAGCTTTAAGGATAAATACCGTCGATTCCGTCAGTGGCAACGTCAGCCGTTTGACTATCATGATAGTCATGATCATCACGGTTGTTGCAACTGTGGTGCTGAGAGCGACAACAATTACTGTCCCCGCTGCGGTCAGAAGGCCGCCTATGGCCCCATCACCTGGCACAGTGTGTGGCAGGGAGTGATGGACGTGTGGGGTGTGGGTACGCGGTCGTTGCCCTACACCCTGTGGCAGTTGCTGTGGCGTCCGGGTTACCTCATTCGTGACTACATCAGCGGCAAGCGGCAGGTGAGTTTCCCGCCTGTCAAGATGCTTGTCATTATGGCCGTGCTTATCGTGCTGATGTACAGTTTGCTCGGTTTCGGCTTTGAGGCTTCATTTGATGACGAGGAGAGCCATAATGCGGTGCAAGGTTTCCTGCAGGGCGACTTTTACAACTGGATGGAACGCCACATCGAGTGGGCGGTGCTCACGGTTTTCTCGTTGTTTATCGTGCCGGTATGGTTCCTGTTCCGTTCTGCGCCACGCTTGCCTCGCCACACTTTGCCACAAGGTTTTTTCATCCAAGTCTTTATCGGGGTGCAGTACCTGCTGTACATGATGCTTGTGACACTGGTGTTCTCGATGATTCCCCAGATTTCAGGCAGTGGGGATGAAGTGGCTGGTTTTATGACCATGGTGGTATTGCCCCTCATGTTGTGGTGTGACTACAAGCAACTGTTTGGTTACGGCTGGTGGGGGACGCTGTGGAGAATTATCGTCGCTTTACTGCTGGCAGTGACTGTGGCCAAGATATTGATTCACTTTGGTGGAGCATGCTATGGTCTGTTTGTGGGGGATGGGTCCATGGGATTCCGTTATCTGCTGGGAGGCAGTGACCACTTGGTCTTGATGTGGCTCTTGCTCGAAGTCATTTTGCTGATCAACACCAAGCCCTGGCGTGAAGGTGTGTCCTGGTACAAGTTCTTGACGCGCCCCCTGTTGGCAGTTGCTGTCCTGTCGTTGACGGCAATCGCATGTAACCTCTATGGAATCGAGAATTCAATCGTCAACTTGACAGAATCAATGCAGGAGATGTTCTTGCCGTAGTGACCACCACCTGACATGAACTGCAACGTTTGGTAGTGAATGGAAACAAGCGACGCGCCCTCCACTTGATGGAAAGGGCGCGTCGCTGTGTCTTGTGTATTGCCAGCCGCGAGCGCTCACGGCGGCATAGTTGCCATGTTGTCTTATTTCTTCTTGCGGTTGCCGTAGCGCTGCATGAACTTGTCCACGCGACCTGCGGTGTCGACGAGCTTCTGCTTGCCGGTGAAGAAGGGGTGAGAGGTGTTGGTGATCTCGAGCTTTACCAGAGGATAGGTCTTACCGTCGATGTCGATGGTCTCCTTGGTGTTAACAGTGCTGCGAGTGATGAAAACCTCCTCGTTAGACATGTCCTTGAAAGCAACCTCGCGATAGTTGCTGGGATGGATATCTTTCTTCATTTTTTTAGATATATCTTTAAAATGTTAAACTTACAATGTTGTGGCGGTGGTAAACGCCTCATTTTTTGTAATGGCGTGCAAAGGTACAACGATTTTCTGAAACTGGAAAAATTTTCACGCTTTTTTTTGAAAATCAATGGTCTTTCCAAAACGATGGGGTGAAAACGACCAGCACGGTGAAGATTTCAAGGCGCCCCATGAGCATTAGTGCCGATAAAATCCACTTCACTCCAGCAGGCAAAATGCTCCACGACATCGTCGGCCCGATTTCAAGGCCCAGGGTGGGACCCACGTTGCTGCCGCAACTCAGGGCGATCGTGATGGAATTGGTACTGTCCACGCCAGCCAGAATCATGATGAAGTAGGCCGTGAAGCACAGCAGGATATAAGCGAGAAAGAAGGCCATTAGGGTAATCTGGCCCTGACTATGGACTGTCGAACCATTCACCTTGACGGGCAACAAGGCCTTGGGGTGCAGCATGTGTCGTATCTCATTGCTCAATACCTTCAACGCAATCACTCCACGGGCGCACTTGAATCCTCCCGCCGTACTACCGGCACATCCACCGAAGAACATGCACAGACTCAGTACTACCCATGTGATGTGGTGCCACTGTGCGGCATCCTCGTTGAACATGCCCGTTGTGGTGATGAACGATACCACTTGGAACAGGGCGTAACGGATGGCGTCACTCACGGTGTAATGATTGTAACGCAACAGGAAATAGACGATGACTACTGTCGCTGTCAGCGTCAATGCCGTGTAAAAACGGAACTCGGCATTCTTGAACAACTGTTTGGCTTTGCCCTGAAACAGACTGGCATAGAGCAAGGCGAAGCTCACGCCCGAGAAGAACATGAACACTATCGCGGTGTAGTCGATGGCAGCATTATTGAAATAGCCGGTGCTGGCGTCATGGGTGGCAAAGCCGCCTGTTGCCGTCACTGTCATTGAGTAGTTCACGGCGTCAAACAGGCTCATGCCGAAGAACCAGAAGCAAACGGCGCACACGGCAGTCAACAGCAGATAGATTCCCCACAGCGCTTTGGCCGTGGTGGTCAGTCGCGGGTGCATCTTGCTCTTGATGGGACCCGTGGCCTCGGCAGCAAACACCTTGATTGAGTCGCCCACAAACGACGGGATGATGGCGATGGTGAAGAACACGATTCCCAGGCCGCCAATCCATTGCGTCAGCGAGCGCCAGAATAGGATGCCGTGTGGCAGGCCTTCGACCTGGTCGATGATGGTGGCCCCCGTTGTCGTCAGGCCCGACATGGTCTCGAAGAAAGCGTCGGTCACATGGCCGATGTAGCCACCGATGAGGAATGGCAGCATCCCGAAGATGGCGAAAGCGATCCACACAATCGTCACCAGTAGATAGGCATCCCGGCGGCCCAGAGTGTTTGTCGCATGGCGCCCCGTGAGCCTTAATACCGTGCCAACCAGTATCGTGATGCCCACAGTGAGAGCAAAGGCCATGGCGTCACTCTCCATATACAACAGGGCCAGGATGAGGCCCAGCGACATGAATGCGGCCTCAATCCATAACAGAGTGCCCAGAATCTTGCATATCAATCGCTTGTTCAACATGGCGGAAACATCAAATGAAGAATTTCTCGATGCGGCTCATTTCGGTCCCGTGGCAAAAGACCACAACAATATCCCCAGGCATGATTTGGGTCTCACCATTGACAAGAACGCCCTTGCCGTCACGCACCAATCCGCCCAATTCGGCTTCGCGCGGGAAATCCAGTTCCCTCACTTTCTTGCGGGTGATGCGTGACCCGGGACGGGCGGTGAACTCGGCGACGTCGGCATTGACGGTCATCAGGTTGCGCATGTTGCGCACATCACCGTTGAGCAGCATCTGGTAGATGTGGCTGGCAGTCAGGGCCTGCTTGTTGATGATGGTGCCGATATCGACATTGCCGGCAATGTCCATATAGTCCAAATTCTCGATCATGGCAATGGTCTTGCGCACGCCCAGTTGCTTAGCGGTGAGGCATGCCAGGATATTGGCTTCGGCGTTACCGGTCAGGGCGACAAAGGCCTGTGCCGCCTTGATGTTTTCCTCCATCAGGTTGGCCACCGAGCGTCCGTCGGCATTGATGACCATCACGCGGCTGGTGTCCATCAGGTCGATAAGTTCTTCACAACGGCGCGGGTCGTTCTCAAAGATTTTGGCCTTCACACCATGCGGCAGCATGTTGACCACCCTGGCGGCCGTCTTGCCGCCGCCCACGATGAAGACGTTTTTCACGTCGGGGTAGTTGTCCTTTCCCATGATGATTCTCATGTTGGCAACATAATCGCGTGTGGTCATGAAATAGACGAAGTCCCCTGCCGTGAGCATGTCATTGCCCGATGGCATGATGGTTATGTTATCGCGCTTGATGGCGACCACATGGTAGGGCGAATCGGGCTTGAAGATTTCCTTGAACGGCTGTCCGAGTATTTTGCAGGACTCTCTTACCTTGATGCCCAGCAACGTGAGCAGACCGCCATGCACATCCCAGCGTTGCCGTGCCCAAGTCAGTTTCAGGCCATTCACGATGTCAAGAGCCGCCAGATTGTCGGGATCTATGATGGAAGAGATTCCGGCCGCCTTGAAGGCGTCGATGATTTGCGGGTCACTGAACTCGGCATTCTCCACTTTGGCCACGGTTTGCCGTGCGCCCATGGACTTGGCCAGCACGCACAGGCTCAAGTTCAGATTCTCGTCACGCGTGACGGCGATGAACAGGTCCGCGCGGTTGACGCGTGCGTCCTTGAGGGCCTGGATGGGCGTGTTGGCCGATGAGTGTATGGTCATCAGGTCGCTATCGGCTTGGATGCGTTCTAACTTTTCCTCATCCTCATCAATAACGATGATGTCCTGCTTGATCTTGGAGAACAGATCGGCCAGATGAACTCCGATGGCGCCTGCACCTACTATAATGACTTTCATAATTGAACTGAGGTTATGGTTAGCCGTTTGACGGACTGCTTGATGAATATTTCGGGCAAAGATATAGTTTTTTTCTTCCTGTCAAGCTATAATAGCGCTTTTTCTCACTGGATTACGCATTTTTAACTCATAGTCTCATGTATTCTAATGAACCTGCGTTTGAGCATTCACAATAACTTGTAAATAAGAAAAATGGAATAGATTTGTTGTATTATAAAAAAATACACTACTTTTGCAGGTTATTTTATCATTGATGATTTTTCAATTTATGTTTGGCAAACTATTCAAGCGAAATAGAGAGCAGGTTAAACTCTTTTATAATACTGATGTTCACTGCCACATCATGCCGGGTGTGGATCATGGTTCACAGTCGATGGAGCAATCGTTGGAGATGTTGCGTGCCGAGATGGAGATGGGCATCAGCCGCGTTATTCTCACATCGCACGTGACAGCAGTGACATTTGAGAACACACGTGAGAGTCTGATGGACGCATTCCTCAAGCTCAAGGATGCCGTGACCGATGAGGGTCTGGACATCGAGTTGGAATTGAGTGCCGAATACCGCATGGACGAGTATTTTGACAAGGAATATGCTGCCGACCACTTGATTCCCATGCCTGGCAAGCACATTCTTCTCGAGAATTCTTTCCAGCAGGAGTTGATGAATCTTGACGAGCTGTTGTTTGACTTGCAGATCAAGGGCTACAAGACCATCCTGGCCCATCCCGAGCGTTACAGCTACTATTCACACCGCCGCAAGCGCTACGAGCAGCTGCACAATGCGGGTGCCCGTTTCCAGGTCAATATCCTGTCGTTCACGGGCTACTTTGGCGAGGAAGCGCGTGACAGCGCACTGTGGTTTGTGCGCAATGGCATGATTGACTACTTGGGCAGTGACATGCACAACATCAAGCACGCCCACATCATCATGGACTACATCAATTCCAAGGAGTGGAAGAAACTGAGCAAGGAAATCGAGCCCACTGTCAAGAATGACTTAATCACCATGTGATTTTAGTTTTCTGGTATTGTTACATCATAGCCGCGGTGTCATCATGGATGGCTCCGCGGCTATGATTTATGATCAGGATGAAGTTAGCGTGTTCACATCCCATTAATGGCATTCTTTACCTGAGCTATGTTACTGCGTGAGACGGGAAGGCTGTCATTGCAGTGCTTGATGATGAGCTGCATGGTGCCTGAGCGGGTGATGACCTGTTCCACTTGGCTTAGGTTGACCAGGAAAGCGCGATGGCAGCGCACGACATTGGCGTAGCCCCGCAATTCTTCTTCGATCTGCTTGGATGTGGCGCGTAACATGTCGGCATGCACCAGCCCGTTTTTCAACCGGTAAACTTTCACATAGTTGCCCACGGCTTCTATGTATAATAGGTGGGATATCTGCACTGTCACTGTCTCGCTGGTGCTTCCGGTAAGGGTGATTGTTGCTGGCAGCGGGGCAACGACGTCAGCCGATTGGGGTGGAGTGACTATGTCGCTGGATATGGCAGCTTTGGCTTGCCGCTCGGTTTCTTCCTGCATGCGCTTGAGGTGTTCGTTCAATTGCCGTGTCTCTTCGAGTTCAGCAGCCAGATAGCGGCTGCGGAATTTGAATCGCCAGTACAAGCCGATGGCGAAAGAGCCAAAAGCGATAATGAGCAGTGTCTCAAAAAAGTTACTCCACGACAATACATTACTATGTACCAAGTCACTCATCACGAAGTGGCGGTATAGGCATATCAGCAGCGAGACAAGCGGAGTGTTGATGAGTTGGAACCACAGGTTGCGGCTGATGATGTAATCGACACCGCGTTCAAGGGACCTGGGCTTTTTGATAACATACTGTAAGATGCCCTCGGTCAACAAGCAACTCACCATACCCAACACGAATATCACCAACAGGTGGGCCAAGCCCATCCATTGCCATGCTTCGAGTCCAAAGGGCTTGAAAATCGCCAACGCCAGCACAATGAAAGCTATGCTGATGATGCGGGTCTTGATGGTGTCCTTTTTTTCTTCACTCATAGGGTCTGCAAAGTTAGTGCAAAAGTGATTAACCAGCAACCCCATTCGTCACAATCATGCATTTTATCCCTTGAGAGGTGTCATTCGTCACAATACCATGCAGAATATCCCAGAAACTTGTGGAATTGCCTGTTTGGTTGGAACTTTGCAGTGCTTAAAGCGCATTTTTTAGCTAAATAATAACTGTTTTCAAACTATGACACGCAGAACAATTATCGGAATCATTTTCATCATGGCAGCCTTGTTGAGATTGGCCGACATGTGGGGCATCTTCCAGCTGAATTGGGAACATTCCTGGACAGCGTATTTCGGCCCCGTTCTCTTGCTGTACATCGGAGCCGAACTCGTTATTTACAGTTTTAATAAGAATCCGTCTCAGTGGCTCATGCGTCCAGTACCTCAGGGAGAGGACGGCAAGCGCATCAGTTGCGCTGTGCGGTTTGGTGCCGACGCCTACCGCTATCAGGGCGAGGCGTTCCATGGAGCGAGATTAGATGCCTTTTGCGGAGCGTTGCGCCTGGACCTGCGTGAAGCAGTCATCACCGAGGACGAGGAGATGGATGTCCACACCTTTTTGGGCGGTGTCGAACTGTTTGTCCCCTCCAATGTTAATGTCGTTGTGAAGAGTCACAACTTCATTGGTGGTGTGGGTGATGAGACTGCAGGACGCTCCATCTCAGGTGCTCCGTGTCTCCATATCGTCGCTAGCAACTTTTTGGGAGGCGTGAGTGTGAAAGAATAAGTGATAATTTTAAAAAAGTATTTTATCATGTACAAGATGTATTATAGATTAGCAGTTACAATAGCTGTAACATTGATGACCGTGTCGGCTGTAGCTAAGGTGCCGGATGTGACTGGCACAGTGCTTGACGAGAAAGGCGATCCCATGCCCTTTGTAAACGTGGTGCTGCTCTCGCTGCCCGACTCGTCATTTGTGCAGGGTGCAATGACCGATGCCCAAGGGCACTTCCAGATCAAGACTATCAACGGTGGTGGCCTCTTGAAGGTGTCGAGCGTCGGCTATGAGACGCAGTTTCTCAACCCTATCGATGGGCTGATTGTTAAGATGAACGAGGCCACGATGATGCTGGGCGAGGTGGTTGTCAAGAGCCAGTTGCCCAAGACCCGTGTCAAGGGCGAAGCCTTGCGCACAACCGTCGAGGGTACCATCCTGGAGAAGGCCGGCACCGTGGCTGACGCACTGTCGCGTGTGCCGTCGCTTGAGGCCGAGCGGGACGGCGCCGTCAAGGTGCTGGGCCGAGGTGAGGCCGAGGTGTATATCAACGGGCGCAAGGTGCAGGACATGAGCGAACTGTCCCGCCTGCGCTCTGACCAGATCCAGCATATCGATGTTATACAGAATCCGGGCGCCCGCTATGCCGCCTCGACCAAGGCCGTCGTGCGCATCACGCTCAAGAAGGCGCAGGGCGATGGCTTTAGCTTCCAGGATAACGTGATGGCCTTATACCAGTATGGTCACACGATTACCAACAACCTGGATGTGAACTACCGCACGGGCGGACTGGATATCACTGCCTCGTTCTGGGCAGGCCGATATGGTCACGCCAAGATGCTGCAGGAAAACCAGTTGTCTTATTTTGTGGGCCCTGACCGGGTCGAGGGCCTTGTCACGCAGGAGGGCAAGAACATCTGGAAGGGCTTGTCGCCCCAACTGCAGATCAACTATATGTTCAACGACAACCACAGCATGGGTGCTTTTTACAAGTATGACCGCCATCCCGGCGCCGATTTCCATGACCAGTTCATCACCGATAGCTATGTGAATGGCGTCTTCACCGAGCGCTCAGTGAGCGACGTCGAGCAGCACGACCGTTTCAGGAAGCACATTTTCAATGCCTATTACAACGGCAAGGTGGGTTCCCTGGGCATTGACCTCAACGTGGACGGCCTGTTTGACCGCACCGAGACGCCGGGCAGCACTAGCGAGGCAACCGTCCTGGACGGTGTCACCGTCAGCCGCAGCATCGAGAGCAACACCAGCAGCCGCAACAACTTCTGGGCCTCGAAGCTCATCCTGAGTTACCCCGTTTGGCAGGGCAACCTGTCGGCGGGCGGTGAATACTCCCACAACCACCGCACCGATGCCTACTCGTTCTCGGCAACGGCAAGTGTTCCCGTCAAGGCCACCGACACCGAGATTAACGAGTCGTCAACGGCAGCCTTTGTGGAGTTTGGCCGACGCTTTGGCCTGGTATTCGCCCAGGTGGGCCTGCGCTACGAACATCTGAAGAATGACTACTACAACTTCAATGAGCGTGAAGATGAGGTGTGCCGTGACTATGGCGACTGGTTCCCCACGTTTGTGGTGTCGGCTCCCGTCGGCAAGGTGCAGCTGTCGCTGTCCTACCGCCGCGACATCCAGCGCCCCGCCTACAGCAGCCTCACCAGCTCGACCGTCTATATCAACCGTTACAGCTATCAGAGCGGCAATCCCTACCTGAAGCCCACCTACACCCACAGCCTGGTCTTCAATGCCGCCTACCAGTGGATGAACCTGACGCTGAACTACGCACGCATCAAGGACTCCGAGACGATGTCCACCGAGCCTTATCCCGGGTCAGAGGATCCGCTCATCAGCCTCGTGCATCCCATTAACAGTAAGGAGAGCTATAACCGACTGACCATCATGCCGTCGCTGAGGCCCGTGTTTGGCTGCTGGCATCCCACATGGACGGCGATTGCCATTTTCCAGAACTACAAGACGCCGACTATCGACGGTTCCATCCTCACGCTGAACCACCCGTATGTGGGCTTGACGTGGAACAACGACATCGAGCTGCCGCACGCCTGGCGCCTGAATGCCATGATGCAAGTGACATCGCGTGGTGACTACGACAACTTCCGCATCACCAAGAGCAGGTTCTATAGCGGCATCGGAGTGCAGAAGGACATCAGCCTGCATCGCATGGGCTCACTGACTGTCGACGCGCGCTGCATGGACCTTCTCAACACCAGCAAGGCTGGGGCCACCATCTTCGGCCCGCGCGAGTTGACCACCAGCAATCCTGCCCGCCGCACGTTCTTACTTGACCTCACCTGGAAGTTCAACAGTGCAGGCAGCAAGTACCGCGGCACCGGCGCCGGCGAGAAGCAGAAGGCACGTATGTAATGAAACATTATGAATAATTAATCAGACGATTATGAAAATGAAAGAAATCCTTGTCGCGGTGATGCTTGTTCTCGTGATAAACCTAGGCTTAGACAGTTGTATCGCTACGCGTGATACCACTAAGATCAACAAAGTGGAAATGGGCATGAACAAAAGTGACATCCAGCACCTGCTTGGGAAACCCTTGTTCAAGAATGCCGACGAGACAGGTGAGCAGTGGGGCTACCGCAAGGTGGTTGGCGAGGTGATTGATGCCGAGGAGATGCTGTTTGTCGTCACCTTTGACAACGACGGCAAGGTGGTTGCCTATAATACAGTCAAGGAATTTCCACCTCATCGACGCAATAGATGAAACAGGAAATCAATCCAGAGGACACCAATCGTGCGGTGGCATTCGGGTTGTGGATGAAATCGCCCATGCCGATGGTGACACTCACCAAAACATTAGACGTGACCCGGCTGTATAAGGTAAGTCGGCGGCGCGGGCTGAAGTTCAACATGCTCCTGTGCTGGTGCATCGGCAATGCTGCATCACGGATAGAGGAGTTTTACTTGTTGCCCCAGAACGGGAAACTGTACAAATACGATCGTATGGCCATTAACGTAATAGTTGACAATGTTATGGGCGGACTCAGCTTTTGCGACATTGCCGTTACCGGCGATCTAGAGCAGTTTAATGCCAATTACCTGCATCTGACAAAGACCATCTGCCAAACCTGTCGAGACATTCTGGACGATGAAGCCGTGATTGTCGGCACATCGGCAGTGACTGGCACAGAGCTTGATAGCATCGTCAACCAGTACTCCGATCAGTTCTGCAATCCGATGGTGATGTGGGGCCGTTATCGCAAGAAGTGGCTAAAAGTCATCCTTCCCATCTCGTTCCAGTTCCATCATGCACAGATGGACGGCGGTCATGCCGCACGTTTTTTAGAAGAACTGCAAAAGGTCATTAAAAGCATATAACAGGCACCACAAGCTGTTTGGATGTTTCTGCAACTATCAGTAACTTTGCTGCAGTAAACTAAAAAAGAATATAGAAATACCAAAATGGTTAAGGGTTTCATTATGAATATCAGATTAGAACAACCTGGTGATTACCGTGAGGTGGAGAACCTCACCCGTGAGGCTTTCTGGAATGTCTATCGTCCTGGCTGCACCGAGCATTACGTGCTCAACCAGTACCGCAGCAATCCCGACTTTGTCCCCGAGCTGGACCTTGTGATGGAGGAGGACGGACGCATCATGGGCCACATCATGTTTTCCAAGGCCGAACTTGTCCTCGACGACGGCACGCGCCGTTCGTCATGGACATTTGGCCCCATCAGCATCCATCCCGACTACAAGCGCAAGGGCTACGGCCTTAAGTTGCTGAATTATGCGCTGGAAAAGGCCCGTGAAATGGGCATCGGTTTCTTGTGTATGGAGGGCAACATCGACTTCTATCGCCATGCGGGCTTCGACCTGGCCTGCAAGCTGGGCATCCATTACCATGCCGAGCCGCGCGATGCCGTGGTGCCTTATTTCCTCGCTCAGGAGCTCATCCCCGGCTGGCTGAAAAACAGCGGCATCATCGAGGCGACTTATTGTCCGCCCAAGGGCTATTTCGTAGCCGATAAGAATCCAGAGGCTTTTGAGGCCTACGATGCCACATTCCCCAGCAAGAGGAAAGCCTTGCTGCCAGGCCAGCTTCCTCAGTTCTGCCAGAGTTGTGGCATGCCACTCGCTAAGAATGAGGATTGCGGCACGAATGCTGACGGGAGCATGAACTTTGATTACTGCCAGTACTGTTACAAGGACGGCAAGTTCCTGCAGGACTGCACGATGGACGAGATGATTGAGCACTGCGCCCAGTTTATTGACGAGGTCAACAAGCAGATGCCTAAGCCAATGACTAGGGATGAATACGTCCAGATGATGCAAGGCTTCTTTCCCATGCTGAAACGGTGGAGAAAATGAAACGTTGTTTGTGCATAGGCATTGTGGCATGTGCCGCCTGCTTGACGGCATGGGCACCGGAGCAGGCAAGGATGCGCAGCAGCGAATGAAGAATTAGACAACTGTTAAACTTGTGTTAAACCCATTGTTGATACTTGACTCGTCCCTTAGGGCATACCATACTTTTGTGGTCGCTTAGCAAAATGTCGTACGATGATGAGTAAGAAAACAAAATTAAAAATCGGAGAGTTCTCAAAGCTGATGCAGGTCACTGTAAAGACTTTGCGTCACTATGAGCAGAAGGAATTACTCCTGCCTGACGAGGTGGACGAGTGGACGGGATATCGCTACTACAGCATCGACCAGATGCAGAGACTGCAAGCCATCCGCGATCTGCAACGGCTCGGATTCACGCTGGACGAGATTAAGGAATTGTACCAAGACGATTCGCATACCCCCAGCATCCGCCAACTTGACACCAAGATCAAGGAAACGGAAGCGCGGTTGCAGCAACTGATGGCCCGTCGTGAACGACTGTTCGACTGGAGGAACTCTCGCAAAGAAATGAAGACAATGGAAAAATTCAGCATTCAGTCATTGCCAGAGATCATTGTGGCAAGTCATCGTGAACAAATCCCTGATTACGCTGCCCTGGGACCCTTGTGTGTCAATAAGATTGCTCCCGAGATGCAACGCCTGGGCTGCAAGTGCTCGCCTCCGGGTTACTGTTTCACCATCGAGCACAACAAGGAATACAAACCGACAGATATCGACATCGAGTATTGCGAACAGGTCGATGAAATGGGCATCAGCAGCGATATCATCCAGTTTAAACGCCTGCCAGCTATACCTAAGGCGCTCTGCATGAAACATATCGGTCCCTATGAGCGTTTCTATGAGTCCTATACCGAAGCCTTCTGTTATTTGGAGGAGCAGGGCTACAAAATCGCCGGTCATCCTCGCACATGCTACGTTGATGGTGCATGGAATCAGGAAGACCCCGAAAAATGGCTCTCAATTATCCAAATCCCGATAGAATAATTATCAGTTATGAAGCTGTATCTTAGTCGCGCATGTCGGCGGGGAGGTCCTGCTGGATGATCTCGCGGCACTGGTGGCTCACCTGGGCAATGTCGTTGCCGCCCTGGTGCTGGAGTGGCGTGTGGAAGGTGAGCGTGATGGTCCCGGGGGTGACGTTGAAGGTGCTGCGAGGCATCACCTTGTAGCTGCCGTCGATGGTGATGGGGACGACGGGAAGCCCAAACTCCAGGGCTAGCTTGAAGCCCCCGTTCTTGAAGGGTCCCATGAGTCCGGTGTCGGTGCGGCGCCCCTCGGGAAAGACGACGATCGACATGCCGCTGTGGAGTTTCTTCTTGGCCGCGGCCATGGTGTCGCGCAGGCCCTGGGCCGAGTGGGTATCCACAAGGATGTGGCCTGCCATGCGGCAAGCGGTGCCAATCAAGGGGATGTTGGTGATGCCCTTGCGCATCATCCACTTGAAGTTGTGGCCGAGGAAGCCGTAGATCGAGAAGATGTCATAGGCTCCCTGATGATTGGCGACAAACACATAGCTGGTCTCGTGGTCGATGAGCTCACGCCCCACAACGCGCACCTTGACCAGATGAAAAAAGCACCAAGCCCTTGCCCACCACTTGGCGGGGAAATATCCCCAATAATCCTGATTGAAGAGTGTCCCTATAATGGTGATGAGTGCCGTGATGATGCTGAGTACTAGCATGATGGGGGATGCAATGCACCACTGGTATATGCGATAAAGATAAATCATTTCCTGTCAATTGCGTTTATTTGATGGCAAAGGTACAGATTTTGGCAAAATGTTGCAAGTGGCTAGGCAACATCGACGGTAGATTCAATGAGATTTAACGCAATTTAGGACAATATTACCCCCTGCCATAATGCTGGCATCGGGCCAACGGGCGGGGACCCTGGGGTCTCGCTGGCGTTGGCCCGATGCCGGTGTTGAAAGTGCCTGAGCGATAACGGCTCGTGTGGCAAGGGTGGGGGTTACTTGGGCTCGTTATCAGCCTCCGGGGCGATGAGCTTGTAGCCCTTGCCGTGGATGTTGATGATCTCGATGTTGGGGTCATCCTTGAGCTTCTTGCGCAGCTTGGTGATGTAAACGTCCATCGAGCGGGCATTGAAGTAGTTGTCGTCAATCCAGATGGTCTTGAGGGCAAAGTTGCGCTCCAGAATCTCGTTCATGTGGGCACACAGCAGGCTCAGCAGCTCGCTCTCCTTGGTGGTGAGGTTGTCGCTGCGGTCGTCGGTGAAGAGCACCTGGCGCTGGGTGTCGAAGGTGAACTTGCCAATCTTGTAAACGGTCACTTCCTTGCCCTTCTTGCCCTTGACGCGGCGCAGGATGGCCTCAATGCGCAGCACCAGCTCCTCCATCGAGAAGGGCTTGGTGATGTAGTCGTCGGCACCGATCTTGAACCCTTCCAGGATGTCCTCCTTCAAGGCCTTGGCGGTGAGGAAGATGATGGGCACATCGCTGTTGACGGCGCGTATCTCCTGTGCGAGTTGATAACCGTCCTTCTTGGGCATCATCACGTCGAGCAGGCAGATGTCATACTTGCCCTTGAGGAAAGCCTTGTAACCGGCTTCACCGTCGGCAAACAATTCGGCTTTATAGCCCTTGTCCTCCAGGTACTCACGGGTGAGGGTGCCCAGATTCTCGTCATCTTCGCATAAAAGAATTCTCAGTTTGTCTTCCATAATTGTCTTCTTTTTTTCATTGCTGTCCACTAAAAATTGTGGACGGTTAATAAATAAAATTTTCAAACAA
>CAMVAP010000005.1 GCA_947165485.1 uncultured Prevotellaceae bacterium | reverse complement strand
ATAAACGTGTTTAACGTCTAACTTTTTGGGGGCACTTCATTATGACACAGCCTCTTTTAATAGTGGCGGTGGTGTAATGCCTGCGATGAGCCCCCAAGCATCGGTTGTACTGAAAAAACAGGGTTGAAAAACTGAAAATTCAAAACATTTCATTAATTTTGCTTGTTAAAATGAAATAAAGCGATCTGATTATGAAAAGAATTTACATGGTGATGGCATTGGTGTGCCTGTGTGTGCTGGGAAGCGGCGCTGCCGGTGTGAAGCATGGCAGCGTGAAAACGCTGGTGGACAGTTGCGGCTTTTTCCCGCAGATCAGCCCCGACGGGCAGTGGCTGCTCTACTCGCCCATCGAGGGCACAAGCCTGATGCTCAAGAATCTGGCAACGGGCGCAGTGACCACCGTGTCGAGCGTGGGCCATCCGGGTTATGATGCCATCTTTGGTGCCGACGGCAAGGTATATTATGTGACACAACAGGTCATGAAGAAGGGCCTGGTCTATCGCACTGGCCATTGCTATGACCCCTCAACGGGTGAGAATAAGGTGGTACTCAAGGCCCAGCATGGTCAAGTGCAAGCCCTCCATGCCGCCCGTGGTGTTGTCATCAATGGTGAGCAACAGTATTACCGCAACAACAACAGGGTGGGCGCTTGGGCCTACACCCGTGGCGACAAGCTGTATCTGGTTGACGAGGTGGGTAGCACGCGCGTGTTACAGCCCGTACAAGAGAGCAATGGCTACCTGTGGGCCTCGTTGTCGCCCGATGGCACTAAGGTGATGTTTGAAGCCGCGGCACGGGGGCTATACGTCTGTGACCTCAACGGTCAAGTGCTGGCCGAGCTGGGTCAGTACCTGATGCCCAGCTGGTATAACAATAATTACATCGTGGCCATGAGCAATGCGGGTAACGTGCGCACTAGCGGTAGTCGCATCTGGCTGCTGGGTGTCGATGGCGAGGTGTGCAAGCCCATCTCGGCGCGTGACGAGCGTGCGGTTCAACCCATGGTGTGCAACGGCAAGATCGTGTATTCGATACTCTATAGCGGTGAGGTGAAACAGATGGAATTGGACATTCCCGCCGCCACGTGGCAACCTGCCACCCAGGGCAAGGGCAAGACCGAAAAGGTGAAGAATCCCGCCAGCAAGAAGGACGTGCCGCGTATCTATATCAATCCTGGCCATGGGGGACACGACAGTGACGATCGTCATGTGCCCACGTGGGTCATCGGCAAGCAGGACACGCTGCACTACTATGAGTCCAACTCTAACCTGACCAAGGGCCTGGCCCTACAGGAAATCCTTACCAACAAGGGCTATGAGACTGCCATCTCCCGCAAGACCAACTATACCGAGGACGACTTGGATCTGTTTGAAATTGTTGCCCTGGCCGCCAATAGCGGTGCCGACATTTTCTTCTCGATCCATAGCAATGCCACGGGCATCGACAAGCGCATCAACTTCCCGCTGGGCTTGTACCGCGGTTGGGACGGACAACCCGTCGTAGAGGGTAGCCTCAAGCTGAGTGATCTGGTGATGAAATATGCCGTCCAGAACGCTCTGGCGGTGTGGACCCATGGTGAGCGCAGCCGTGGCGACTGGTCGTTCTATGACTGGGGCTACAAGGTGGGCCTGGGCGTGTTGCGGTTCAACAAGCTGCCGGGCTTCTTGAGCGAGGGGTCTTTCCATGACTACCTGCCCGAGCGCGAGCGCCTGCTCAACGACAGCTACTGCTGGCTGGAGGCCTGGAACCAGTCGCTGGGCATCGATGAGTACTTTGGCCGCAAGGGAAAGTTCAAAAACAGCGTTGTGGCCGGTACTGTGCGCTGGAGCGACCTGCAACGCCATGACGAGGACAAACGGGTGTTTGGCGAGGATGAGCTGTTGCCCATCAATGGTGCCTTGCTGCGGTTGTACAATGGCCGTGGCGTCTTGAGCCGTGTATATACGACCGATAATCTGGACAATGGTGTGTTTGTGTTCACCAACCTGCAACCCGATAAGTATAAACTGGAACTGTACTATGGCGGCGAGAACCTCTACGAGAGCAAGAAGGTGAAGGTGAAAAAGGGTAAGACATCCTACATCAATCTGAAACTCAAGAGTACGCAGAAGCCTAAGAAGTAGTTTCTAGTCCCTAGTTTCTGGTCCCTAGTCCTTAGTTATTTATTACCTCAATCATAATTCAAGAAAGATGAGAAAACTGTTGACAATGTTGATGCTACTGGCTGCAGTGTCGCTGCCGGCTCTGGGTCAAGAAGTGGAGGTGGCCTCGCTCCAGCGCTTGCTGGAAGGCGTCGAGGGACCTGCCTATTATCCCGTGCTCAATAGCACGGGTGACCGATTACTGTTTTCCTGTGAGGATGGCTCGTTGAAGCTCCATGATATGGCCGATGGGGTGACCACTGTGGTGACCCGCGACCACGTGGCGGGGCATGATGCCTGCTGGGGCGGTGACGGCAAGGTGTATTTTGTGACCCAGGAGTTGGGCGAGGATCGCCTGGTTTATCGCACGGGCCAGTGCTATGACCTGCACACTCGCCAGGCGACCGTTGTCACACCGTCACAGCATGGAACCGTCAGGGCCGTACCGGCTACGCGTGGCGGAGCCTTGAGGTCACCTGGCAAGGATTATAACTCGTCGGGCGACATCGGCCAGGCTGCCTGGACCGAGGGCAGTCGCGTCCACGTCATCGTGGATGGCCAGGAGCGGATATTCAGCCCCGTCGATTCATGGGCTGGCTACCTGTGGGCCTCGCTTTCGCCCAATGGCAAGCGTGTGGCCTTCTTTGCCGCTGGCAAGGGCATCGTGGTGATTGACCTGCGTGGTCAGGTGGTTGCCATGCTGGGCAACTATGAGATGCCATGCTGGTATAATAATGACTACCTGGTGGCTCAAAACGCTAAGGATGACGGTCACCAATTCGTCTCGTCCCAGCTGTTGCTGCTCAAGGCCGACGGCACGTGGCAGACCGAACTGACCAAGCCCGTGTCGATGGCGATGCAACCCACCTGTGGCGGAGGCAAGATTGTCTATACGACCATCGATGGCCTGCTGTATGAGATGAAAATCAACATTTACCCTTAAAACTGCTGGCATGTCATGAAAAAATCAATTTTGCAACCGATGATGATGGTGCTGCTGGCATTGCTGGCGGTGAATGTTGCCAGTGGGCAACCCCATGTTTATATCAATCCCGGTCATGGCGGCTATGACAGCGATGACCGCAATATGGTCATCTATCCGTTTACTCAGGGCGATAGTGCAGGCTCGTGGGAGTCGAAGTCCAACCTGCGCAAGGGCCTCGCCCTGCGGGAAATACTCCAGAAGAAAGGCTACAAGACCAGTATCTCGCGTGTTACCAACACTACCGCCGACGACCTGGCCCTCTCGACCATCGTGGCCCTGTGTAACCAGAGTGGTGCCGACGTGTTCTACTCGATCCACAGCAACGCCACGGGCACCAGCTCGGTGACCAATTTCCCGATGGTCTTTTACCGTGGCTACACGGGTAGCCCCCAGGTCGCCAATGCCGATGTGCTGGCCGCCGACTTGGAGCCTTACCTGTATGCCAACCAGAGTACCGTGTGGACCAATAATTACCAGATCTGGGGAGACTGGTCGTTCCGTCCCGAGTGGGGCACCCAGGGCTATGGCGTGTTGCGTGGCAATCGTGCCGTTGCCAACCTGAGCGAGGGCTCGTTCCATGACTATATCCCCGAGGCCTACCGCTTGCTGGGTCTCCAGTACTGCTGGATGGAGGGCTGGAACATCTCGTTAGGTGCCGACAAGTACTTCGGGAAACTGGATGACTTTGGCCAGGGCGTGGTGACGGGTAACGTGCGTGATGACCGCATCAAGCGCCTGCAGGAGAATCCCCAGCCGTTCATTGTCTATGGCGATGACAACCTCATGCCCATTCACAGCGCCACGGTGCGCCTGCTGGACCAGGGCGGCAACGAGGTGCAACGCACGATGACCGACACCCTGCGCAACGGTATCTACACGTTCAAGTATGTCAATCCCGGCAACTACACCATTGAGGTGAGCGAGCCGTCACATTTCACCCAGAGCTGCGAGGTGACAGTGAGCGCCAACGCTGTGACCTATCAGAACTTCTACCTCAAGCGGGTGCGCGATACGCCTCCCGTTGTGGTCGATTACAGTCCCGTGTGGAGCGATGGCGATCCAGCCGTGAAATGCAGCGAGAAGATTGTTCTCGGCTTCAACTGGGACATGGACAGCGTGACCACCTGTGATGCCTTCACGCTCGACCCGCCAGTGGAAGGCAATTTCCGCTGGGAGGATTCCTATTACCGCTTGATATTCACGCCCGTGGATGCCTTTGACGTGAACACGCTTTATACCCTCACGCTCAAGAATACCGCCCAGCATGGCGGCGGCACGCCCATGCAGGAGGATTTCACGATGAGCTTCTACACGCAGCCACGCAACCACTTGAGTGAGTTGGCCGTGTTCCCCTATGAGGGTGCGCCGGTCCATTACAAGACGCCCACGGTGGAGTTGCGTGTTGATTCGTTGCTCGATACCTACAACCTGTTCCAGCGCCTGCGGGTGCTCGACAGCGAGGGCAATGAATTGGCCTGGAACAAGCGTAGCATCAAGTACAACAAGAAGGGTGACAACTACGGTTATGTGCGCATTCCGCTGACCAAGAACGTCGAGGTGGGCAAGGATTACAAACTCGTCCTTGATGTGGACATTGCCGATACAGCTGGTATCCACCTGCCCGCAGCCCGTGTCATCAACTTCTCCGCCGTCGATGCGGGTGCCGACAAGCCCGGCATGGAGGTCTTGGAGGAATTTGAGAACGCCGATGACTACTACGGTAACAACTCCAACAACGATCCCGATGGGCTTAACAGTATCAAGTTGATGAACTCGACCGAGAGGCTGTTCGGCAGCAAATCCCTGCAGGTGAATTATGAGTTCAACGACGACACCGAACGACTATATATCCTCCCCAAGAACATATCGGACACGTACTTCTATCCGGGCGATACGTTGGGCATCCACGTATGGGGAGATATGAGTTACCACTATCTCATCGCCAATTTCTCCTTTGACAATGGAGACTCTATCGGGATTGTCTTAGGACCCATCAATTTCCATGGTTGGCGATATATGGAAATTGAGGCGAATAATTCTGGTATATTTGATTTATATGGAAATGCCAAATTCAACGGCTTTTATTTAATGGATTACGGCATAGATCCCAAGCACCCGTTGGTGAAGACAGGTACCATCCGCTTCGATAACCTGCTCAAGAAAGCGTCAAGTAATAGCGTCGAAGAGGTGGCCATCGCGGGCCTGAAGATTCGCTGTGAGGGCGACTACATTGTCGTAAGTGCCGACACCTGGGTGCAGGGCGTGGAATTGATGGACATCAATGGCCGCACCATCAAGTCGGCTGGCGGTAACTGCCTGAATGTGGCTGGTATGGCCCCAGGTGTTTATCTTGTGCGCGTTCACATCAATGGCCGCACCGCCACCCGTAAGGTGATGCTTTAAAAGCCGCATCCACCCCTCTGTAGGTCTCTTTCGATAGATCATACATGGTGATAGGATCCGTATGGGTCCTATTGCTTTTGGCAAGAAACTGACATTTTGTCAGTTTCTTGGTTTAAAATAGTTTAAAAAACTGACAGGGTGTCTTTGATTTTTAACAGTAGTTATACTTTTGGGGTTTGGCATCGGGTTTGCTTTATCCCGTTGTGCAAGCGGGTTGAAAAACCCACAGGCACAACGAGAGAAAACAAACATTTAAAGACTCATAAATTAAAAAATAGAATTAGGAGGTATTGATTATGTTATTTCCAGTAATTCGCAACAACAACCGCAATTGGTTAGACACCGCATTTAATGACTTCTTTGACACCGACTGGATGCCCCGCACGGCAACGACCGCTCCGGCAGTCAACGTCAAGGAGAGTGAGAAGGCCTTCACGATGGAAGTCGCCGCTCCCGGCCTCAAGAAGGAGTATTGCAAGGTGAACATCAACGAGGATGGCAACCTGGTCGTCAAGATTGAGCATAAGGCCGAGCATGAGGAGAAACCCGCCAAGGAGGAGGCCGAGAAGTTCCACTACGTGCGTCGTGAGTTCTCTTACACCAACTATGAGCAGACCTATATCCTGCCCGACGAGGTGGACAAGGAACACATCAGCGCCAAGGTTGAGGACGGTATCCTGTCCATCGAGCTGCCCAAGCTCGCTCCCGAGCCCGAGAAGAAGATTGATCGTGTCATCGACATCGCTTGATGCACGAGTAAGAACAGTAAGAACTCTTTTCATGATCATGTGGCCACTTGCCGGCGAGGCAGGTGGCTTTTTGCGTGTGTGGTGGGGTGTGCGTTATGCGGGTGTTGCAGTGGGTATCAAGCGATTTGGTTAATGGGTGTTGTCGTGTGTTAATCATTGTTTATTTGTTGGAATTATATAGGAAATAGGGGCGTTATCTTGTGGATTTTGCATAACTTTGCAGCCGCAATCAACTGATTACCGTTGAATTTAACATACAATTAATAGACATAAACATTCGTTAACCGATATGGCAGGTATAAAGGGTCAGAACGTTACATTGATAGCCGAGAGCAGCACGACACGCACCGAGTGGTCGTTGATCGAGGGTGGGCAGGTGCTCGAGCACGCTGCGACCTCGGGTTTGAACCCGTTTTTCATGTCGCGTCGTGAGATCAGCCATAGCATCCGTCTGGAGCTGCCGCCTGAATTCTTCAAGCGCCGCTGGAATCATGTCTATTTTTATGGCGCAGGCTGTTCAGGACCCGAGAAGAATAAGATTATCGAGGGATCACTGGTGGCTCAGTTCAAGACGCCCGTGACGGTGATGAGCGACCTGCTGGGTGCCGCCCGCGGTCTGCTGGTGCGTGAACCGGGCCTGGCTTGCATCCTGGGGACGGGCAGCAATTCATGTTTCTATGACGGGAATGACATCGTCAAGAATGTCCCGGCACTGGGCTTTATCCTGGGTGATGAGGGCAGTGGCGCGGCGCTGGGCCGCGTGTTCCTGGGCGATGCGCTCAAGGGGCTTGCTCCCCGGCTGCTGACCGAGGACTTCTTTGATAAATACAAGGTGACACGCGCCGAGGTCCTGGATGCCGTGCTCAATAATCCCGCTGCCACGCGCAACCTGCGCCACTACTCGTTCTTCCTGAGCGAGCATCTCGATAATCCCTATGTCCATGACCTGATCTCGCGGGAGTTCAGGCGTTTCTTTGAGCGCAATGTGGCGCAATATGATTACAAGAGTTACCCTGTGAGCTTTGTGGGACCCATCGCTACAACCTACAGCGAGATCCTCCTTGAGGTGGCCAATGACTTTGGCGCCACGGTCAGGAAAATCATCCTCAGCTCCATGCCCGGCCTCGTCGCCTATCACAGCGAGTCCCTGGATTAGGATTTATAACTGTTGCTACTGAGCATTATTAAGGTTTTTCATTTGGAAGGTTGCATCTGCTGTCTGAGTTGAGCGAATTCTTGTTCGGTTTGTTCAACCCAGATGCGTTTGCGCTCTTGTTATTTGCCGATGAAGTTTTTTTGACTTCTCTTAAAAAGTGTAGTTAATCTATAAAAAATGTTGTATAGAGGGCGTTTTGGGTGGTTTTGTTTTGGTTTTTCATTTGGTTTGTGTACTTTTGTTGCATTAGATAACCAAATACACGAGATAAACCAAGATGAAAAAATCAAGTAAAGTGCTGTTGGGTCTTGCCGCATGTTTGTCAATGGCGTCTCCATTGCAGGCCCAGGAACAGGTCTTTAACGAGGAGCAGCAGGCTGCCGTGCAACGCATCGTCGCCTCGAAGTTGCCCGAGCACATGGGCGTGGGTGACTTGAAGTTGCGCTCACTCATGCTGGAGAACGACACTGTCAAGGTGGACGTGAGCGAGAACTTTGGTGACGTGCCGTTTACCCAGGAGGGTGTCGAACAGATGCGCGACGAGATCCGTGACGCGCTGGGCGGTGACTTTCAAGACAGTCCGGTGCTCATCACCATCGTGGGCAACGACATCAACAAGTACTTTGCCGACTATGAGCCCGCCTACAAGCGTTCTCACAAGCCATTCATCAGCGAACTTGATGCCAACCGCCACTACAAGCACGGCCTGGACGGCAATATCATCGCCATGTGGCCCAGCCACGGCTGGTACTTCGAGCCCAAGTTAAACCGCTGGGAGTGGCAGCGTGCCCGCCTGATGCAGACCGTCGAGGACATGTACACCCACAGTTATGTGCTGCCGTTCCTCATCCCGATGCTGGAAAATGCGGGTGCATATGTGTGGAACGCACGCGAGCGAGACACCCACAACTATGGTGCCGTGGTCGATAACGACCCGAGCGAACTGGCTCAGCAAGGCTACAGCGAGCACAATGGCAAGCAGAAGTGGCAGGCTGGTAAGGGCGTTGGTTTTGCCTTCCTGCGTGACCAGTACAAGGACTTTGAGAATCCCTTTACCGAGGGCACTTACCGCATGGTCAAGGCCGAGAAGGACAAGAAGAAACTATCGACAGCCACGTGGGACGTGGAAATGCCCTATGCTGGCGACTACGCCATCTATATTTCCTATCAATCACTGCCCAATAGCGCCCGCGATGTGACCTATACCGTCAATAGCTTGGCTGGCAAGCGCCAGTTCCGTGTGGACCAGACGATGGCTGGTGGCGTGTGGGTCTATCTGGGAACCTTCCCGCTGGCCAAGGGCATGAACAAGGACGTCGTCGAGGTGTCCAACCTGAGTGAGGACAAGAACGCTGTCATCACCGCCGATGCCATCAGCGTGGGTGGCGGATATGGCAACATTGCCCGCCGTGTGGCCCTGCCCACCGAGGAGAACCTGGCCATTGTCGCCGAGCAGAAGGCTCAGGGCGAGAACAACGAGTCCTGCCTGGGCAAGCCTGGCGTGGAGTACAGTTACATCGGCAGTGGCAACCATCCCTGGTTCCACCTGGGATCACGCTACTACTTGCAGTGGGCCGGTTTTCCTGACAGTGTCTATTCCACCTCACGGGGCATCAACGACTATACCGACGACTACCGCAGCCGTGGCGAGTGGGTCAACTACCTGGCTGGTGGTAGTGACGTGCTGCCTGACCGTGGAGGCTTGAAGGTGCCCATCGACATGTCCTTCTGTCTGCACACCGATGCCGGCGCCACGCCCGACGACGAGACGGTGGGCACCCTGCTCATCTACTGCACCAGAGCAAACGGTAAACAGTTCGGAAAATATGCCAACGGCACGCCGCGCGAACTCTCTCGTCGCCTGGCCAACCTGCTCTCGACCGAGATTGTCAAGGACGTCAGAGCCAAGTGGGAACCCAACTGGACACGTCGTGGCATGTGGGACAAGAGTTACTACGAGGCCCGCGTGCCTGAGGTGCCCGCCGTGTTGATGGAGTTGCTCTCGCACCAGAATTTTGCCGACATGAAATATGGTCTGGATCCCATGTTCCGCTTCGACGTGAGCCGTGCTATCTACAAGGGTATGCTCAAGTTCATCGCCCAGCGCGACCACCGCAGCTACGTCATCCAGCCGTTGCCCGTCAACAGTTTTGCCATCAGCAAGACCGATAAGGGCCGTTACTTGCTCACGTGGGAACCCACCCATGATGACCTGAGTGAGGGAGCCGACGCCACATCCTATATCGTGTGTGAGCGGGTGGGCGTCGATGGTGGTTTCAAGGAAATCGCCACTGTCAAGGGGCCGCAGTACAGCGTGAACATCGATGACCATAAGATACATTCCTACCGCATCATCGCCATGAACGACGGTGGCCGCAGTTTCCCCAGCGAGACGTTGAGCCTGGGCGAGGCCGCACCGAGCAAGGGCGATGTGCTGGTAGTCAACGGCTTTACCCGTGTGAGCGGTCCTGATTGGTTTGAGGACAGCATCCGTGCCGGCTTTGATGACAACAAGGACCATGGCGTGCCCTATATCCAGCAGATCAACTACCTGGGCTCACAGTATGAGTTCCGCCGCAGCATCGAGTGGAAGGATGACGACTCGCCCGGATTTGGTGCTAGCCGCAGCGACTGCGAGACGATGAATGTGGCGGGCAACACCTTTGACTATCCTGCCGTGCATGGTGAGGCGCTGATCAATGCAGGTTACTCCTTTGTGTCATGCAGCCAGCAGGCCCTGGAGAATCATTACCAGACAGGAGATTACCGCGTGATGGACCTGATCCTGGGTAAACAGAAGGAGATTTCCACTGGCAGTGGTCTCAAACCCACACGTTTCAAGATTTACACTCCAGGCTTGATGAGTGCCTTGAGAGCCTTCACCCAGCAGGGAGGAAGCATTATCATGTCGGGCTCCTTTGTCGGCAGTGACCTGTGGGACAACGCCGCAGGCAATAACGATGCGCAGGGGCAGGCCTTTGCAAGAGAAGTGCTTGGCTTTGAAGGACTCAATGGACGGGCATCGCTTGATGGCACTATTGTGGCCGTGGATTGTCCAGCCCGCAGCCTGGCCAAGGAAGGCACTTGGGAGTTTGTCAACAAGTTGAACGACAAGCAGTATGCCGTGGAGTCGCCCGACGCCATCCGCGCCAGCGATAGCCGAGGATTCACGTGGCTGCGATACGGCGAGAACGGCTTGCCCGCCGCTATTGCCAGCGACCGTGGCGGCTACCGCACTGTGGTACTGGGATTCCCTCTTGAGGCGATGACCTATTCCACCGACTGCACCGGCCTGATGCAGCGCATCCTGGAGTACCTCAAGTGACCTTAAGGCTCTTAACAGAAACTAAAGTACAATATCAATCATCAATATAACACCAACAATCATGGGAAGAATTAATTGCTTTATCCCGTTTGCCAATGCCGAACAGGCTGGGCAAACCATCCAGAACCTGCGTGAACAGGAATTGGTCAACAAGATTTACCTCCTTGCGACCGAGGAAGGCGCTACCGGTGTCGAGGGTTGTGAATTGATGCCCGTCAAGGGACTCACCACCAGCGCTACCATGCTTGCCATTGCCGAGCGTGCCGATGCCGACTACGTGTTGCTTTACACCAAGTATGATACCCTCAAGATGGGTCCGTTCTCGCTGGAACGTTTTGCCAAGTTGGGCGATGACACGTGCTCGGGTATGCTCTATGCCGATCACTACAATGTGACCGAGAAGGGTGCCGACAAGGCTCCCGTGATTGACTATCAGATGGGTAGCCTCAGAGACGATTTTGACTTTGGCTCGGTACTTTTCTTCTGTGGCCAGTGTTTCAAAAAAGCGGCCTCGGCGATGAAGGCCAACTATGAGTTTGCGGGCCTGTATGACCTGCGCCTCAAGTTGTCCCAGTTTGCCCCCATCACTCACATCAACGAGTTTCTTTACAGCGATGTGGAACTGGACACCCGCAAGAGTGGCGAGAAAATCTTTGACTATGTCGATCCCCGCAACCGTGGGCGCCAGATTGAGATGGAACGAGCCTGCACCGAGCACCTGAAGGAGGTGGGCGGCTACCTCGCTCCCACGCGCATCGAGGATGGCAAGGAAGTGCCCAACTTCCGTCACATCGAGTTTGACCAGGGCGACTTTGAAGTGGAGGCCACGGTGATGATTCCCGTCAGGAACCGCATCCGCACCATCCGCGATGCCATCAACTCGGTGCTCAAGCAGCAGTGCGACTTCAAGTTCAACCTCATGGTGGTGGACAATTTCTCGACCGACGGAACCCGTGAGGCCATTGCCGAGTATGACGACCCGCGGTTGATCCACATTATCGCCGATTATTATGACATGGGCATCGGGGGCTATTGGAACCTGGCGGCCCATCGCCAGAACGTGGGCAAGTTTATCGTGCAGCTCGACAGCGACGACATGTATAAGGACGAGCACACCTTGCAGACGATGGTCAATGCCTTCTATGAGCAGAACGTGGCCATGGTGGTGGGCACCTATCAGATGACCGACATCCACTTCAATCCCATTCCCCCCGGCATCATCGACCACAAGGAATGGACCCCCGAGAATGGCCGCAACAACGCCCTGCGCATCAATGGCCTGGGTGCTCCACGCGCGTTCTATACTCCCGTGCTGCGTGAGGTGAAGTTGCCCAATACCAGCTACGGTGAGGATTATGCACTGGGATTGAACATCTCGCGTCATTACCAGATAGGCCGCGTGTATGAGCCCGTGTACTTGTGTCGTCGCTGGGACGATAATAGTGATGCTTCGCTCGATGTCGAGAAGATGAACCGCAACAACCTGTACAAGGACCGCATCCGCACCTGGGAACTCCAGGCCCGCATTGCGATGAATAGGCTTTAGGTTTTTAGGGTTTTAGGCTTTAGAGGGGAGAGGGTGTGTCATGATTGGCTTCGCCGAGCTAACGGTTCTCGGCCATTAGGACGATTGAAAACATGATGCAGAATGATGGCATAGCCTCTATCCTGGAGAAATGACGATGGATTATAGCAAGGCAATCGATAGGCTCTTCACCAGGCAACTGCGCGACTGGGACGTTGCTGGGCGCAACTATGCTGCGCTCAGCAACGTGGACACGCGTGTGCTACAGCTGGGTGAGGCTAGTGTTACGCTACAGTATAATCCCGAACGTCGTCGCTCATCGGCTGCTGCCATCGACAAGCAGTCGCTAGATCATCGAGCGTGCTTCTTGTGCAGTGAGCACCAGCCCGCCAAGCAGAAGACCGTGCTGTGGGGTGGCCATTACAAGATACAGGTCAACCCTTATCCCATCTTCAAGCGTCACTTGACGATTGCCGACCTGCGGCACGTGCCGCAACAATTGTCGTGCAGGGTGGGAGATATGTTGCAGCTGGCTAGCGCATTGCCCGATTTTGTCATTTTCTATAACGGCCCGAGGTGTGGCGCGTCGGCTCCCGACCATGCCCACTTCCAGGCCGGGGCAAAGGGAGAAATGCCCTTGCCTGCCGAGCTGGAACATGCCACGACCCACATGCTGGCCGATGGTGATGAGGGCTTTATAGGCTATGTGGATACCCTGGGTCGCAGCCTGTTCACGATAGAGACCTCGACCCAGCGTGCCGCCGAGCGATATGCTTTGCGTCTGCTGGATTTGTTGCCTACTGACGAGGCTGCCGATGAGCCCATGGTTAACGCATTGTGCTGGTGGAACAAGACCGACCGCTTGTGGCACATGGTCATCTTCCCGAGGCTCAAGCATCGCCCCTCATGTTATGGAGAGGGCGAGAACCGCTTGCTGCTCAGCCCCGGAGCCGTCGATATGGGTGGCTTGTGGGCCGTGCCCGAGCGCAAGGACTATGACATCCTCACCCCAGCCATGATACAAGCCCTCTATGACGAATTGTGCATGAGCCGCAACGACCTCACCACCGTCATCAGAGGCTTCAACCAGCGCTGGGAACACATCCTAGGGTAAAAAAGGGACGGTTCTTTTGATGTAATTTTTAAATGGATTATAATAAACGTTGAGAATATGGAAGAGAAACAGATACCTCAAGTGAGGGTGGGCATCATGAATGAGCCTGTACTTGATTTTGTGCTCAATGGTGACTATCGCGTCAATGGCGCCGCGTGCAGCGGGAGCCAGACGGCCCGTTGTGTAGATGGGCAGGTGGAATGGTGCGGAGGCCGCTATGACGAGCTGCTGTTTGAACCGGTCGATGTCGAGCATGCCACGTTCACGCTCAAGGGTGTGACCATCGGCGTGAGTTTTCACTGGAAACGCCAGGAAGATCAAACCTTTAAGGGCACGTTGCACCTCATCGTTGAGGACGGCAAACTCACGCCTGTCAATGTGTTGAGTGTCGAGGACTACCTGTTGAGTGTCATCTCTAGCGAGATGAGTGCCAATGCCTCGCTCGAACTCTTGAAGGCACATGCGGTTATCTCACGTAGCTGGCTGCTGGCTCAGATCCACACCGATGAGACCGTCAAGCCCGCCGAGCGCAATCCCCATGCGCCAGGAGAGATGATGGATACCCCCGAGGAACTTGTCAAGTGGTGGGACCGGGATGACCATGCTAACTTTGACGTGTGTGCCGATGACCACTGCCAGCGTTATCAAGGTGTTACCCGCGCCACGACACCCAAGGTGGAGCAGGCTGTGCGAGCCACATGGGGTCAGGTGCTCATGCACGGCGGCGCATTGTGCGATGCCCGTTTTTCCAAATCTTGTGGCGGTGTGATGGAGGAGTTTGAGAATTGCTGGGAGCCCCATCATCATGACTACCTGGAGGCTCGACGCGATGGTGAGAACGAGGAGGATTTCCCCGACTTGACGCGAGAGGACAATGCTGCCGAGTGGATCTTGTCATCGCCCAGTGCCTTCTGTAACACCACCGATCCCGAGATTCTCTCCCAGGTACTCAATGACTATGATCAGGAGACCAAGGACTTTTACCGCTGGAAAGTAGAGTATAGCCAAGATGAACTTGCGGCATTGATCAAGGAACGTACCGGCATTGACTATGGTCGCATACGTGACTTGCAGCCAGTGGCTCGGGGCACCAGCGGCAGGCTTTACCGCCTGCGCATTGTGGGCGAGAAGCGTGAGCGCATCATCGGCAAGGAACTGACCATCCGCTATGCATTGTCTCCCTCGTGCCTGTATAGCTCGGCATTTGTTGTCGAGAAGCACGATTTGGGCAGTGACGGCTATCCAGGCAAATTTGTGTTGCGTGGAGCAGGGTGGGGCCATGGTGCCGGCTTGTGCCAGATAGGTGCCGCTGTGATGGGAGCCCGTGGGTATGATTACAAGCAGATCCTGCTGCACTACTTTGTGGGCGCCAGCATCGTGAAGAGATACTAACCTAAAATGAAGATAAAGATGAAAGACAGTCAAGAACAAAAAGCGACGAAGCGTTCGCCGTGGGCATGGATACCGACGCTTTATTTCGCTCAGGGCCTGCCCTATGTGGCGGTGATGACGATTTCGGTGATTATGTACAAGCGTTTGGGAATGTCTAACACCGATATAGCCCTTTACACGGGATGGTTGGGACTGCCGTGGGTGATTAAGCCTTTCTGGAGCCCCTTTGTGGACATCATCAAGTCCAAGCGCTGGTGGGTCATCATCATGCAGTGGATCGTCGCTATTGCGCTGGCGGGCATTGCATTCACTATCCCGACATCATGGTGGGTTCAACTCACGTTTGCTGTATTTATGCTGATGGGCTTTGCCAGTGCGACACACGACATTGCTGCCGATGGCTTTTATATGTTAGCGTTAACCGAGCACGAGCAGTCATTGTTTGTGGGTATCCGCTCCACATTCTATCGCATTGCGACTGTTGTGGGTCAGGGCCTGCTTGTGATTCTGGCAGGTGTGATCGAAATGAATTCGGGACTTGAACCTGTCCGCATCAACATTGATGCCAGTGTGAACAGTTCACCGATAACGGCAGTTCTCCCCAGCGATGTCAGTGTTGTTGGCCAAGCGGACAAGGACATCTGCTTTGTCACCAGTGATACCGACATCAAGACATCGGCGAAAGCACCTGCCAATATCCAGTCGGGTGCCGAAGTGATGGATTTTGCGGACTATTCCAAGACCATCGCCGACTCGGTGGAGAGAATGAACATCGCTAACGGCTTTTACATCCCCGATCCCGCATTTACCGAGAAAGACGACCTTGAATACAAGGGAAAGAAATTCGTTTTGGACAAAGCTGTCTGGGAGAATGGCCACTATGTATATTATGGTGAAACCCCCGATGCTGAACATGTAACCGTGTCAGCCGATGAACTCTCAAAAAAGGTAGAGGAGAGAACTGGCTTTGAAGCCTGGATTGCTAAGACGTTCCCTGACAAGTTCAAGCAGGTGAATTCCAACAATCAGAGCAACAACTTTGCTGTAGTGGCCGTGCGCCTTAATAAGAAGCCCGATGCGGGTAAGGAGTATGTGCTGAATCTTGCCAATGACAAGGGCAGCACCGACATCAAGGCGTCGCAGTCGCGTATCGTCTTCAACGAGAACAACTGGGAAAAACTGGCCTATATCTACTTCACGGTAGACAACAAAATCAAGAAAGATGTCTCGTCGTCTTTCCTTGGCACATCGGGTAACATCCCGTTGGCTTGGGCTATTGTGTTCGTTGTGCTGTCGGTATTTTTCCTGATAGTTGTTATTTACCACACCTGGGCGCTACCCAGGCCAGCCGTTGATACTAATCAGGAGAAAAAGACTTCAGCCGAAATCGTTAGGGGTTTCCTGGACACATTCAAATCGTTCTTCACTAAGTTTCCTGTGTGGCAGACAGTAGCAGCCATCTTGTTCATGCTCTTCTATCGTTTCCCCGAAGCCCAGTTGACCAAGATCATCATGCCGTTCCTCGTTGACCCGCTGGATAAGGGCGGTTTGGCATTGTCGACCAGTGAGGTGGGAATCGTTTATGGCACCGTCGGAATCATTGGGTTGACGATAGGTGGCATCATCGGTGGTGTTGTGGCAGCCAAGGGCGGCCTCAAGCACTGGCTGCAGCCCATGGCGTGGAGCATGTCGCTGACCTGCTTAACGTTCATCTACCTGGCATTCACTCAGGACCAGAACCTGCTGACTATCAACATCTGTGTGTTTATTGAGCAGTTTGGCTATGGCTTCGGTTTTACGGCCTATATGCTCTACCTCATCTATTACAGCGAGGGTCCGTACAAGACGGCCCACTATGCCATCTGCACCGGCTTCATGGCATTGTCGATGATGATGGGCATGATGGCCGGCTGGCTCGAAGACCTCGTGGGTTACCAGAACTTCTTTATTTGGACTATGATTTGCTGCGCATGCACCATCATCGTGGCCATGATTGTCAAGGTGGATCCCAAGTTCGGCCTGAAAGAAAAAGACAAAACCACCAAAGAGAAATAATCAGCATTTAATACATAATGACATGAAAAAGATAGTGTTAATAGTGTGTATGGTGATGGTGGCGGTGACGGCCAGTGCCGTCGTCAAGCCGGGAGTCGAGGTGCTGCGCGACGGCGGCTTTGCCCAGTTGCAAGGCAAGCGGGTGGGGCTGGTGACCAACCCCAGCGGCATCGATAACAACCTCAAGAGTACAGTGGATATTCTCAACGAGGCACCCGGAGTGAAGCTGGTGGCGTTGTTTGGCCCCGAGCATGGCGTGCGTGGCAATGCCCATGCCGGTGATGCCGTGGGTGATGCCGTGGATCCCTTGACGGGCATCAAGATGTATTCGCTCTTTGGCAAGACCCATGAGCCCACAGCCGAGATGCTGAAGGACATCGACGTGCTCATCTATGATATCCAGGATGTGGGGTGCCGCAGCTACACGTTCTATGCGACGATGGGCGTGTGCATGCAGGCCTGTGCCAAGTATGGTACTGAGTTTATGGTACTAGACCGTCCCAATCCGCTGGGTGGCAACAAGGTAGAGGGTAACTTGGTAGAACCAGGCTATTTCTCGTTTGTGAGCAAGTATGCTATTCCTTATATCTATGGCTTGACCCCTGGCGAGCTGGCTATTTTCCTCAACGAGGAGGGCATCATCGCCCAGGAATCCAAGACGGGTCGCAAGTGTAAGTTGACCGTTATCCCCATGCAGGGTTGGACGCGTGACATGAAATTCCGTGACACGGGTATGCCTTGGGTAGCGCCTTCGCCGCAGATTCCCACGCCCGAGAGCGCGTTTTTCTATCCCTTGTCGGGCATCCTGGGTGAGTTGTACATCTTTAATACCGGCATCGGTTACACGTTGCCGTTCCAGACGTTTGCCGCCTCGTGGATCAATGCCGACTCGCTGGCCATGCGCATGAATGCGTTGAACTTGCCGGGCTTACAGTTCCGCCCCATCAATTACAAGCCGTTCTTTGCCCTGAGTGTGGCAGTCGATAAGTCGTTACAGGAGGTGCATGGCGTGCAGACCTATGTCACCGATGTGGATGCAGCCGACCTGTGCTTGACACAGTTCTATTTCTTGCAGGTCATCCATGAGATGTATCCCAACCAGGAGCTGTTCTCGCAGAATACCAAGCGGTATGCCATGTTTGACAAGGTGTGCGGCACCAAGGAAATACGTGAGCGATTTGTGAAACGTTACAAGGTAGAGGATATGGCCGGCTATTGGAACAAGGACGTGGATGTGTTCCGTATCCGTTCATCAAAATATTACCTATATCATTAAAATGGGACAAAGGGACGGTTCTTTTGTCCCAAAAGTTAAAAATTATGAGTAAAGAAAATAAACGATTGCTATCGCTAGATATCCTGCGCGGTATTACTATCGCGGGGATGCTGCTGGTGAATAATCCTGGCACGTGGAGCTATATCTATCGCCCGCTGGAGCACGCCGAGTGGATAGGATTGTCGCCCACCGACCTGGTGTTCCCGTTTTTTGTGTTCTGCATGGGCGTGTCGATGGCCTTCTCGTTGAAGAAGTTCAATTACAGGCTGTCGGGACCGCTGATGGGAAAAATCGTGCGTCGCACGGTGATACTTTTCCTCATCGGTTGGGCGGTGCAATGGTTCGGCCACCTGGTGCGGGGACTGTG
This sequence comes from uncultured Prevotellaceae bacterium, assembly GCA_947165485.1. GTDB lineage: Bacteria > Bacteroidota > Bacteroidia > Bacteroidales > Muribaculaceae > Sodaliphilus. The sequence goes on along the minus strand of CAMVAP010000005.1, from coordinate 73,118 downwards.
CAAGGGCGATCCGTTTGTCGAGGCGGTCAACAACCTGGACACGTTGCGCTACCTGGGTGTGTTCCAACGCTTGGCGCTGGTCTATTTCTTCGGGTCGTTGTGTGCTGTGTTGTTCAAGCGCGGTTTCATCCCATGGCTGGTGGGTGGTATACTGGTGGCCTATGCCCTCATCCTGGGCTTGGGCAACGGTTATGATTTCTCGCTCGACAACATCATTGCCCAAATCGACAACAGCGTGCTGGGCACCAATCACATGTATCACGAGAGCGCCTATGGGGAACAGATATCCTTTGACCCCGAAGGCATCTTGAGCACCTTGCCGTGCATCGCCCATGTGCTCATCGGGTATCTGGTGGGTCGCATGATCCTGGCCGTGCACAATAATACCGAGCGTGTGACCACCATGCTGTTGTGGGGCACGCTGATGCTGCTGGCGGGCTGGTTGCTGCAATATGGCATCCCCTGTGGCAAGAAGATGTGGTCTTCCACGTTTGTGATGATTACCTGTGGCATGGCGATGTGCATTCAGGCCATGCTCATCCACTTTGTGGATGTCAAGGGCAAGAAAGGTGGCTGGACGAGGTTCTTTGAGTCGTTTGGTGTCAATCCGCTGGCGCTTTACCTGCTGGGAACAGTGCTGGCCATCCTGTTTGGCGCTATTCCCGTCGGTCATGATGCCGAGGGCGGTAACGTGACCATCCACAGTGCGGTGTACCACTTCTTCCTGTCGTTCAGCAACGAGTACACGGCTTCGGCATTCTATGCCATCGCCTTTGTGCTGCTCAACTGGGCAATCGGTCACATCCTGTATAAGAAAAAGATCTATATTAAGATATAACTACCCCCTCCCACTCAGTGTTAAATTATGCCGCGGCTTCATCCACGGCACGACAAGTAACTAACAACTAAACAACTAAGATAAAATGATGATTCTAATAGCTGACTGCGGCTCCACTAAGATCAACTGGACGCTGCTCAACGGAAAAGAGAAGGTAGCTCAGATTTTTACTACCGGCATGAATGCCCTCCTGCTCACCGAGGAGGAAATGAAGGAACAGATCAAGCGTGAGCTGATGCCCCATCTCACCAACTACAAGGTGGATGAGATATACTACTATGGCGCAGGTATCATCTCGGACGAGATCAAGCAGCAGGTGGTCAATGCCCTGCGCGCCAACTTGCCCTGTGCGGGTAAGGTGGAGGTGGCCAGTGACCTGCTGGCTGCGGCACGTGCCGTGTGTGGGCGCAAGCCAGGTATCGCGTGCATCCTGGGCACGGGTAGCAATTCGTGCTACTATGACGGTGAAAAAGTGGTGATGAACGTGTCTCCTCTGGGCTATATCCTGGGTGACGAGGGTAGTGGCGCCGTGCTGGGCAAACTGCTCGTGGGTGACGTGTTGAAGAAGCAGTTGCCCCAGCACCTGTGTGACAAGTTCATGAAGGAGTATAACCTGGATTACACGACCATTATCACCTCGGTCTATCGCAAACCCGCTGCCAACCGTTTCCTGGCACAGTTCGCCCCCTTCTTGGAGCACAACATCGAGGAGCCCTCGATTCATGACATCGTCTTGCGCTCGTTCACCGATTTCTTCAAGCGCAACGTCGCCAGTTATCCCCATTACAAGGAACTGCCCTGCAACTTTGTGGGATCTATCGCCTTGTGTGAAAAAGCCGTGCTGCAAGAGGCCGCCCAGGCACAGGGGATCACTATCGGTGTTATCATGAAGGACCCGATGGAAGGCCTCGTGAAATACCACTCGACCACCGAGTGATGTGATTTGCTAGTATAGTAGAATAAAAATTTGATTAGATTATGGCTTTTGTGAAAATCAGCGAACAAGAGTCGCTATATGACAACCTGGAAAAGAAGTCGGTGCATGAACTGCTCACCGAGATTAACCAGGAGGACCACAAGGTGGCCGATGCGGTGCAGCTGGCGATTCCTCAAATCGAGAAACTCGTCACAGGTATTGTCGAACGCATGAAAAAAGGCGGACGCATCTTTTACATGGGAGCCGGCACCAGTGGCCGTCTGGGTGTGCTGGATGCCAGTGAGATACCACCCACGTTCGGCATGTCGCCTGGATGGATCATCGGCATCATTGCAGGAGGTGATGTTGCCCTGCGCAATGCCGTCGAGAATGCCGAGGATGACACCGAGCAGGGATGGAAAGACCTGCAAGAGTATCATGTGACACCGCTCGACACGGTCATCGGCATCGCGGCTTCGGGGACAACCCCCTATGTGATCGGTGCCCTGCGTGACGCGCGAGCCAATGGCTGCCTCACGGCAGCGATCACCAGCAACCCCGACGCTCCCGTGAGCGAGGTGGCCGAGGTGCCTATCGAGATGATTGTTGGCCCCGAGTATGTCACGGGCAGTTCGCGCATGAAGAGCGGTACGGGGCAGAAACTCATCTGCAACATGATCTCGACCAGCGTGATGATACAGATGGGGCGCGTCAAGGGCAACAAGATGGTGAACATGCAACTCACCAACCAGAAACTGGTGGACCGTGGCACGCGCTGGCTGGTTGAGGAGCTCAAGCTGCCCTATGAGGACGCCAAGCGCTTGCTGCTGCTCCATGGGTCGGTCAAGAAGGCCATTGATGCCTATCGGGAAAACAGTTAACAGCACTATTGCATCGCGATTATCGCGTCAGTGTTAATCTATGAGGGTGTGAATAATTGGCTTTTGGTACCTTTGATCGAGCCTCGCTCGAGAACCTTTAGACCGATTAAAAACATGATGCGGAATTATGGCACAGCCTCTGTAACCAGTGAATTGTGAAATGAAAAGAATATCAATACTCCTGTTATTGGCAGTGGTGTGTCTCACAGGCCTTGCCCAAGCCAATCAGGACCCCTATTATGCCCGGCGTGCGACCTTGTTTGACCAGCTGCCCATCGGCAAGAAGGACATCGTCATGCTGGGCAACAGCCTCACCGACGGCTGTGAGTTTAACGAACTGCTGGGTAATCGTCACATCAAGAACCGCGGCATCGTGGGTGACATCGTCCAGGGGCTGATTGACCGTATCGGTCCCATCATTGAAGGACAGCCCAGGAAATTGTTTATCATGGGCGGTGTGAACGACATCTCCCACGACGTCACCGCCGACAGTATTGCACGAGCCATGGAGAAGCTGATCGTCATGGTCAAGCAGGGCTCCCCGAGGACCAAGATCTACCTGCAGAGCCTGTTGCCGTTCAATAACGATGTGCGCGAGTGGAAACTCCTCAAGGGGAGAGACCACGTTGTTGTCGAGGCTAACCTGTTGCTGGAACAGGTCGCCCGTCGCCAGGGGGTCACATGGATCAACCTTTATCCCCTGTTTGCCGACGAGAACGGGCACCTGCGTGCCGACCTCACCAACGATGGACTCCACCTCATGGGCAAGGGGTACCTCATCTGGCGCGATGCCATCAGGCCATTCATCCGATAGTGCCTCCACATCGTGTCAACACTAGCATGTGCAGCGGCTTTGTCGCTGCATTTTTTTTGTCAATTTTCTAGACAAAAGTTGTGTACATGGGGGAAAAAAACTAATTTTGTCAATTCTAGGGGCGTGACCAACCCATTGCGGTCACACGCCACTACAACATAGCAACAGGTAACCCGCTGATAATGACTACTGCGATAGTGTCGCCAGCATTACCCGCTCTCCACCCGTTCACCGCCTCCCCCTCCAGGACCCGGTGACCCCCGTTGTGTGTATTATGATTTGCACTGCAGTTGCCTGATGAATGGGTTTCTAGCAGTTAGACCAATATAGTGGGAAATATGGATAAGAATATCATTACGGTGACATCGCCGCTGCTGCCCGATCTGAATGAGTTTCATGAGATGCTCAAGGAGATTTGGGACCGCAAGTGGGTAACCAATAACGGGCAGTTCCATCGCCAGTTTGAAGCAGCCCTGTGTGAGTATCTCAAGGTGCCCTACATCAGCGTTTTTACCAATGGCACGTTGCCGCTCATCACAGCCCTACAGGCGTTGAACATCAATGGGGAGGTCATCACGACCCCTTACAGCTTTGTGGCAACCACCCACTCGTTGTGGTGGAACGGCATCAAGCCCGTGTTTGTTGATATCGACCTGGCGACCGGCGGCATCGATCCCGAGCGCATTGAGGCGGCCATCACGCCGCGCACCACTGCCATCATGCCGGTGCATGTGTATGGCAAGCCGTGTCGCACCAGTGAGATTCAGGCCATTGCCGACAAGTATGGCCTGCGGGTCATCTATGATGCTGCCCATGCCTTCGGCATCGAGGTGGATGGCAAGAGCATACTCGAGGAGGGTGATATGTCCACATTGAGTTTCCATGGTACCAAGGTCTTTGGCACAACCGAGGGTGGTGCCCTCGTCATGCATGACGCCAAGATGAAGCAGCGCATCGACTACCTCAAGAACTTTGGCTTTGCCGGAGAGACCGAGGTGGTGGCGCCTGGCATCAACGGCAAGATGGACGAGATGAGGGCTGCATTCGGCCTGCTCAACCTGCGTCAGGTGGATGCTGCCATCGAGGCGCGCCATCAGGTGGCCGTGCGTTATCGTGAGGTGTTGCGCCCAGTTGAGGGTATTGATTTCTGGGACGACATGCCAGGCGTGCGCCACAACTATGGCTATTTCCCCATCTTTGTGGATGCGGGCAAGTATGGCATGACGCGTGACGAGCTCTACTTCAAGCTGCGCGACCACGGCATCCTGGCCCGCCGTTACTTCTATCCGCTCATCAGCAGCTTCTCAACCTACCGTGGCCTGCCCAGCGCCACTCGCGAGAACCTGCCCAACGCCACCCGCATGGCCGACACCGTCATCTGCCTGCCCATTCACCACGAACTCACCGCTGCCGACCAGCAGCGCGTCATCGATGTGATCTTGAAAAAATAAATCCCATGGCACAGAAAAAGAAGAAATTGATGCTGTTGGGTGGCCTGCGCTACCTCTTGCCTGTCATCGAGGCAGCGCATCGTCATGATATCCATGTCATTACTGTGGACTATCTGCCCGATAATATCGCCCACAAATACAGCGACGAGTACCATAACGTGAGCATCATCGACAAGGAAGCAGTGCTAGAGCTTGCGCAACGGTTGCAGATCGACGGCATCATGTCCTTTGCCGTCGATCCCGGAGTCGTGGCTGCCGCCTACACAGCCGAGAAGATGGGTCTGCCGTTCCAGTGCAGCTATGAGGCTGCTTGCATCCTGCAAGACAAGTCGAGGTTCCGCAAGTTCTTGGCCGACAACGGCTTCAATGTGCCCAACGCCCGTGGCTATAGCGAGGGTGACGATGCCCTCAAGGATATCGACTACTTCAACTGGCCCGTCATCGTCAAGCCCGTGGACAGCGCCGGCAGCAAAGGCGTCACCCGTGTTGACGACCCCGCCGACCTTCCCGCCGCCATCGCCCACGCCCTCGACTGCTCCCCCTCCCGCCACTTCATCATCGAGGATTTCCTGGAAAAAGAAGGACCCTCAATGGGTGATGAGTGCTTTGTGGTCAATGGAGTGTTGAAGTATAATGGTTTTTATGATCAATTTTTTGACAACGAAGCTGAGAATCCCTATGCTCCCTCAGGCGAATTTTGGCCATCGGCGATGAGTAAAAAGCATGAGCAGGATTTTAAAGACCAGCTCCAGCGGCTCTTTGACTTGTTGCATATTACTACAGGCATGTTCAATGTTGAGTGCCGCGTGTGCACAGATGGTAAATGCTACCTCATGGAGGTCTCGCCACGAGCAGGTGGTAACCGCCTCGCAGAAATTCTGAACCATGCTGCCGATGTGAATATCATTGAAGCTGAAGTGTGCGCTTCTGTTGGTCTGGCACTTCCCGAAATCCATGAGCCCAACTACAATGGTTACTATGCCATTAACGTGTTACATAGCGACCGGGATGGTATTTTTAAGGAACTACGCATCGATCCCGATTTTGAACGCGATCATCTGGTTGAACGCGATTTGTGGGTCAGGTCTGGTGATGCGGTATCAGCATTCACCGGTGCCAACCAGTCACTGGGCACCATTTTCCTGCGCTTCAACACCCGTGAAGAACTCAACACTTTTGTTCTATCTCCTGCTTCTTATATTTTAGTTGTGGTAGAATGATATTTATCGTCATGGATTAGGCATAGTTAGTCTATCAAAACTAAAGATGAGTGAGCTTAATGATAGTCTCTAGAGTGAATTTGGTGATCAGATTTTTTCATCACTGTTGAATAATGCTTTCTTATAAAATTAATAACTGCTCACAGCAGGAAATTAAAGATCTTTTATCACAATTTGATCCGTATTCATTTATTCCGAATACTCATTTGCGTGATGAAAACTTAAGTGATTGGCTTTTAAAGCTTTCATCAAATGCTTGCGTTCTCACATGCTATTTTGATCAAGAATTAGCTGCAACAATGTTTTTCTATGCCAATGATGTAGCTGTCATAAAAAAGGAAGGATATTGCACTTATTTCTGCGTGTTGCCAAAATATCGAAGATATGGTATTGCATCATATTCTATTAACGTAGTTAAATCTTATTTGAGGAAAAAAGAAATCACCCATTTTAGGCTTCAATGTGCTAAGCGAAACATCGCTGCAAATAAACTATACTTAAAGAATGCTTTTAGTGTTGTTGCAGAAGACGATAATTGCTATACGTTAGTATCTCGAACCATTGAAGAAGGCTGAGTCGCTAAAGAAGAAGACTGTTAAGGGTGTTGCCTGGACCTCACTGAACCAAGTGGTGAGTCTGGGCTTCGGCTTTGTGATAGGGGTGATTTTGGCCCGATTGCTTAGCCCCAGTGATTATGGCCTGCTGGCTATGATAGGGGTGTTTAACGCGATAGCTGGAACTTTTGTGAATAGTGGCTTTGGTGGTGCGTTAATAAGAAAGCCGAATTTGACTGAAGATGATAATACCACTGCATTCTGCTTTAATGTGGTCGTTGCTGTTGTGATGGTAGGTGTCATCTGGTTGATAGCCCCATGGGTCGCCCAGTTCTATGACAAGCCATTATTATCCTCGTTGTTGCGTGTTGAAGGATTCCTGCTTATTGTTTCATCATTAAGGATCGTACAAAATTCCCAGCTCTCGAGGGCGTTGAATTTTAAGGCTAAGATGATTATCAATGTGACATCACAAGTCATTGCTGGCGTAGTCGCCATATTAGCGGCTTATCGAGGTTTTGGCGTGTGGTCATTGGTCATACAGCACTTTGTGAGTGGGACAACAAGTCTGTTGTTGCTATGGATAATCTCTCCTTGGCGTCCACGAGGCAAGTGGAGCAGGGCTTCGTTTGGGTATCTGTGGGGTTATGGTTCCAAGCTGTTGGCTTCGGGCTTATTGGACACAATATATACCAATATCTATCCGATTGTTATTGGTAAATTTTATTCGGCTGCCGATTTGGGACAATATTCACGAGCCCAAGGTTATGCGTCAATCCCATCAACAGGCTTGACGGGTGTGTTGCAACAGGTGACATTTCCTGTTCTCAGCCAGATACAAGAGGACACCTCCCGCTTGGCAGGCAGTTATCGTCGCATGTTGCGGTTCACGGTGTTTTTGGTTTTCCCCATCATGGTAGGTATGGCGGCACTGGCTCATCCCTTGGTGATCAGTCTTGTGACTGACAAGTGGGCCCAATGCGTCCCTTATCTGCAAGTAATATGCTTCGCATCGATGTGGTATCCAGTTCATGCCATCAACTTGAGTCTGTTGCAGGTCAAGGGCAGGAGCGACCTTTTCTTGAGGCTGGAAATCATCAAGAAGGCGATTATCACGGTTGCAATATTCATCTGTGTGCCCTTCGGTGTGATGGGTATTTGTATCGGTTCGGTCTGTACATCCATCATTTGTTTGGCAATCAATACCTATTATACGGGCAAACTGATCCATGTGGGCTTCTTCAGACAGATGATGGACATGACCCCAACGTTGCTGGCTTCACTGGCCATGGGAGCGATTGTTTATTTTGCCGTCATGCCATTTGACTACGATGTGGTGAAGCTAGTGATAGGCATTCCTGTGGGCATTGTAGTGTATCTGGCGATAGCCAAGGTATTCCGCATGCCCGAACTTCAAGAGGCCATCGACATCATCCACCGCAGATAATCAAACGGCGAATAAATATTTTAACGGCGAATTTTACAAATTTAGCGAATTAAATAATAAGCAGAATTAGTGTAATTAGCCGTTACAATAAGAGTGTTAGCTTTTGAAAAATGAGTGATTTGCTTTTCCCGCAAGAGTCTTATGACATCATTGGGGCTGCTCTCGAGGTTCACCGGCAGTTGGGCTGCGGCTTTACCGAGCACGTCTATCAAGAAGCGTTGGCTGTAGAGCTGCGGTTGCGCAACATACCATTTGAACGGGAGAAGGTCTTTACAGTGACTTATAAGGGGCAAAAGCTGTCAAAAGAATTCAGGGTGGATTTTGTCTGCTATAATAGAATAATTGTAGAACTCAAGTCGGTCTCTGATTTTGTCGATGAGCACTATGCGCAGGTCTATAACTACCTTAAAGCAGCAGGTATGCAGTTGGGCCTGTTGATCAATTTTGGAAAAACTTCGCTCGAATATAAACGCATCCCAGCCTCCCGTAAATTCACTTCCCGTTCAACCGAAAATGATAAATCAAACGGCGAATAAATATTTTTAACGGCGAATTTTATGAATTTAGCGAATTAAATATTTAGCCAAATTGGTTGAATTAGCCGTTTTAAAAAGGGCGTTGCGGATGCTAAAATTAGTATAATTCGTAAAATTAGCCGTTTAAGTAAAGAAAGTCGATAGAATAGGATATGGATAAGAATACACAGCAAGGTGCTCCTTTGGTGTCAATTCGTTGTTTGGTTTATAATCATGAGCCGTTCCTGCGTCAATGCCTCGACGGTTTTGTGATGCAGCAGACGACCTTTCCCTTTGAGGCCATTATCCACGATGATGCCTCAACCGACGGCTCAGCAGCCATCATTCGCGAATACGCTGAAAAATACCCTGATATCATCAAGCCCATCTACGAGAAAGAGAATCAGTATAGCAAACACGATGGGTCACTTGACCGTATCATCGTTGCATCAATGCACCCAGATTCCAAATACATCGCCCTGTGCGAGGGTGACGACTATTGGACCGATCCAAACAAGTTGCAGAAACAGGTGGATATACTTGAAACACATCCAGAGTGCTCCATCGTTTTTTGTAAGGTGCATACAGTTACTAAGGAAGGGCGACCTCGCAATTGGACTATCCCAAGTGCTGAAAGCAAAATACCATATGGAGAATTGACGCTGGATGATTACATGAAAGAAGAATATTATTATGCAAGGTGGACTTTCCATACGTCAACATTCTGCTACAGGAAAAGTTGTCTCGAATTGCATGATCAATTAAGATCAACGCTGTACGGGAAATTCCCATTTGGAGATCAACCCTTGTTGCTATCTTGTCTCTTTCAAGGGAAAGGCTATTACATACCCGACTATACTGGATGCTATCGAACTGGTTCTGGAGGATATATGAGCAATGTATTTAGTACGCCTGAAAAGATTATTGGGTTTAAAGAGCGTTGCATTCCTGCTTGGAAAGCCTTAGATGAATACACGCAAAAGAAGTATTCTAAATACATACAACAGCGCATTGAAGAGGCAAAGCAAACGATATTACGTATTAAGTATGAAAATAATTTGATGAATCAGTGGCAGAGAATGATTTTCCCGTTCCAATCATTCCGCTGGAGGGTAAAGTTTCATTTGAGAAATCTTCTTGATTGTTAGCCAAATGCAGCTGTTTAGGTGAATCAAAAAGAATAAAAATCGCCCTAGAATCTAATAGCAATGAGGTGGTATAAAGAAATTTTTTATATTGCATGGCATTTTGGCATTCGAGCCATGTGGGAGGTTGCTATAGGCCCAAGATTATTCAAGTCTCGAAAGAGGTCTGAAGGGATTCTTTCATTTCTTGAAAGGGTTTCTAAAGAGAGAATGGATGAATTGCGTGTAAACACGCAACATGAATTAGGAACACTGCCTCGGGACTGCAATATATGGGTTTGTTGGCTTCAAGGAGAGGCAAAAATGCCAGAGGTAATAAAAAGGTGTTATGATTCGCTCTTAAGAAACAAAGGCAACCACAGTGTTGTACTTATAACGAATGAAAACCTGAGTGATTATGTTTCGCTGCCGAATCACATAATAATTAAACATGATAAGGGTATTATATCCAATACTCATTTTTCGGATATAGTTAGATGTTACTTGCTATGGAAGTATGGAGGAATATGGATAGACGCTGCATTGTATGTATTGAAGGAAGTTTGCTTTCATGATATTGGCTTTTTTACGCCAAAGTTCACGAATGAGGATCTGATCAATCAAAAATGGACGGTTGGCTGCCTCGCATCAAATCAAGGCTTCTATCTCTTTGAGTTTGCTTATTGTTTTTTGATCGATTATTGGAAAACTTATAACAGACCGATTGATTATCTGTTATTAGATAATGTTTTCCAACTGGCGTATAGAAATAATAGTGATATAAAAAGAATTATCGATGAGGTGCCATTGAATAATATAGATCTCCATAGCAGTAGATACCTCTTCAATGATAAATGTGATGAAAGTGTTTTTCAGCAAATGATTCACGATAATACATTCCTGTCATTGACATGGCGTTTCAAATATGAAACTAAAACAGAAGATGGTGAACTGACATATTATGGCAGATTGCTGCAGGAGTTTGAGATAAAAAGATAATCGTAAATAGCTTTATTTAAGATGAAGATAGCTGTTGTTGGAACTGGATATGTGGGATTGAGTGTCGCGACGTTGCTGGCGCAGCACAATGAGGTCGTTGCGGTGGATGTACTCCCCGATAAGGTGGAGAAGATCAACCAACGTATCTCTCCCATCCAGGACGAATATATAGAGAAGTATCTGGCCGAGAAGGAGTTGAATCTCACGGCCACGCTTGATGCCGGGATGGCCTACCGCGATGCGCGATTTGTGGTGATTGCCACGCCCACCAACTATGACCCAGTGACGAACTACTTTGACACATCGCTGGTCGAGGGCGTGATCCAAGAGGTGATCAGGGTGAATCCCCAGGCTGTGATGGTGATCAAGTCAACCATACCCGTTGGGTTCACCCAGCGTGTCTCGGAGCAGACGGGCTCGCGCAACATTCTGTTTGCCCCGGAATTCCTTCGGGAGACCAAGGCTTTGTATGACAACCTGTATCCGAGCCGCATCATCGTTGGTCGCCCAGAGGGAGACGAACGGCTTGACAAGGCGGCTCACCAGTTTGCCGAGCTGCTCCAGCAGGGTGCCATCAAACAGGATATCGACACGTTGTTCATGGGCTTGACCGAGGCCGAGGCGGTGAAACTGTTCGCCAACACCTATCTGGCGTTGCGCGTTAGCTACTTCAACGAGCTGGATACCTATGCTGAGATGAAAGGCCTTGACTCTCGCTCGATCATCGAGGGTGTGTGCCTTGACCCGCGCATCGGCTCGCATTACAATAACCCGTCCTTTGGCTACGGCGGATACTGCCTGCCCAAGGACACCAAGCAGTTGCTGGCTAACTATGCCGATGTGCCAGAGAACCTAATCGAGGCCATCGTTGAGAGCAACCGCACGCGCAAGGACTTCATTGCCGACCGCATCCTGCGCAAGGCGGGATATTATGACTACTCGCAGCGCGGAGGCTACTCCAGCAGCGATGAGCGCCGTTGTGTGATCGGTGTGTATCGCCTGACCATGAAATCGGGGAGTGACAACTTCCGCCAGTCCAGCATACAGGGCGTGATGAAGCGTATCAAGGCTAAGGGAGCCGAGGTCATTGTCTATGAGCCCACACTGGAGGATGGAACGACCTTCTTTGGCAGCAAGGTGGTGAATGATCTTGCCCAGTTCAAAGCCCAGAGCCAGGTGATTGTGGCCAACCGCAATGATGCCTCACTGGCAGATGTGGCGGATAAGGTATACAGCAGGGACTTGTTCATGCGAGACTGAAATGATAGGGCTTTTAGGATGAAGATATTGAACCAAAATGGAAATACTACGATTAGATAAAAAATTTTTGTTTAAATATATTTTTAAGCAAACATTTTTTTGGGTTTTTCCTGGTGCGACAGTGATCGTTGGCCCAAATGTGAAGATATCCAATAGTAAAATTATTGTCAGTCCAGGAGCAGAGGTCACAATTGGCCCAAATGTGAACATAAGGAACGCTGAAATATATGTTGAAAAGGGATGCCTAAAAATTGATGAGTTCAGTCTTATTCAAGGAATGAATTCTCATGATCGTCTTTTATTGATCATTAATGATGGAAAAGTAAGTGTTGGCCATCATTCTAGGATTTCATGTAAAAAGATCTGGATACGTTTTGGAGGCAATCTTACAATTGGGAATTATACTAACATTAATAATGGTAGTGAGATACGTTGTGATGAGAGTGTTTCCATCGGTTCATATAATCAGATTTCATATTGGGTGAATATCTGGGATACGAATACTCATAGTATTATGGGCAAGGATGACAGGCGTAAGATTGCTGAAAAGTATTATCCTTATTTTGGCTATGAGGAAACAAAGCCAAAATCAGCACCGACAATTATTGGAGATGACTGCTGGATTGGAGAGGGAGTTTCTATCTTGAAAGGTTCTCAAATTGGTGATGGCTCGATCATCGGATATAAAACCACGGTAGTAGGAAAAACTATTCCATCAGATAGTCGTGTTGTTCAGGAAATCACTCTAAAGGTATTGGCAAATCATAATCTAAGTGACTGAGCATCCTTATTTCTCGATAATTATCCCGATTTATAACGTTTCACGGTTTATCGATTCGGGCATTAAATATGTCCTCAATCAGACATTTGAGGATTATGAGGTGATATTGGTTGACGACGGCTCGACCGACGGCTCGGATGTGATGTGTGATCAATTGGCCTCAGAAAATGAATTGATAAGGGTTTTCCATCAATCAAATGCGGGGTCTGGTCCGGCGCGCAATAAGGGAATAGATGAGTCAAAGGGTAAATATATAGTATTCTTTGACATTGATGACAGTATTGAGAAGACGCTATTGCAAGAATGTTATGAGGAACTTTCTTCCAATGGATTCCCTGAGATGCTGATATTCAGTTACGATAGCTATGATGTGAAATATAAATCATTGGTGACATCTGTATTTGAGCCAATAAAGTGTCAAAGCAATGATGAGATAAAAAGCATCTACGTGGATCACCTGCTTGGATTAAAGAACCAGAATGGTTTTGTGTGGAACAAGGTTTATTCCCGCTCTTTTTTAATGAAAAATGAAGTTAAATTTCCACATTTGCTGATTCAGCAAGATGAGGTTTTTAATGTGCGGGCATATCAGTTTCTAAATAGCCTATCGTTGTCTTCAAGGATATTATATCATTACAAAGTCTATGATAAGGGGAATACTCGTTCATTTTTTATTCCTAATCGCTATGAGATCCACAATACTGTAAAAAATGAATTCTTAAAATTGTATTCACATTGGTCATTAGATGACGTGCGGATGTTGCGGTATGTGTATAAAAGATTCTATCATTCAATTGTTGGGTCATTAAATTCATTTGTATCGATAGATTCAACAAACAGGTATTATAGGGAAAGGTACAATTATATGAAATTGATCATGTGTTGTGAAGAAACAACAGATTGCATTTCGAATTTATATACCTTGGACTTGGTCCCCACGAAATTTATACCAAGGCTTTATTTTGAAGCGATTGAAAAACGAAGTATATTGATATATAAAGTCCCATATTTATTAGATAGGTTTGTTAAGTCCTTAAAATGGATAATAAAAAAGCGCTTGATCTAAAATATAAAGGTTAACATATCTTTTCAGTCTCATTTTACCTAGAATGAAAGTAATAGTCACTGGAGGTGCTGGGTTTATTGGTATGCATGTGGCTCGCTCACTTGCAGGCCAGTGTCATGAGGTAATCATACTCGACAATCTGAATGACTACTATAGTCCTCGTTTGAAGCTAGACCGGTTGAGTGAACTGGGTTTTAATGTTAACGATAAAATCGCTGAGTCACAAAGCGATAAATACCCCTCTCTGACGTTCCTGAAGGGAGATTTGCTTGACAAAACATGGATGCTGGAGACATTTAAGCGCTTTAAACCTGAGGTCGTCATCCATCTGGCTGCTCAAGCCGATGCCCGTTACTCGCTGGAACACCCCGACGCCTACGTGCAAAGCAATGTGGTAGGATTCCTTCACGTGTTGGAGGCAATACGGCACCATCCCGTGAAACATCTGGTGTTTGCAAGTTCCAGCAGCGTTTATGGCTTGAATGCCAAGATGCCCAATTCGCCACATGATGGCGTTTCACATCCAGTGAGCCTGTATGCCGCGACTAAGATTGCTGATGAGGTGATGGCTCATGCTTATTCACACCTGTTCGGTATTTCATGCACTGGATTGAGGCTGTTTACCGTTTATGGCCCATGGGGACGCCCCGACATGTCTCCGTATCTGTTTGCTGATGCCATCAGTTCTAACAAGCCATTGAAGGTTTATAACCGTGGCAAGATGCGCCGTGACTTCACCTACATCGATGATGTGGTGGAGGGTATCCTTCTGGTGGTTAATCGTCCTCCTCAATCCAATCCCTTGTGGGATCAAGTCAAAGCTGATGGCGCAACTTCGTCAGCCCCATTTGCCATTTATAACATAGGCAACACCCATTCTATTGAGTTGATCGATTACATCAAGGCGTTTGAAGCGGCATTTGGCCGTGAGGCGAATAAGGAGTACTTGCCGTTGCAGCCAGGAGACGTGCTGGAGACCTTTAGTGACATGGAGGACATGAAACGCGACTTTGGCTTCGTCCCACGTGTGAATATCAATGAAGGAGTCAGCCGCTATGTGGCATGGTTTAGAGACTATTATATGAGTTGAATTTATAATAATCATTGGCATAAGAATTGGCTTGTCATGAAGTCATATTAATCAATCACTTAAAATGAAAAAGCCACGGATTTTTATCAATATGCATTATATGGAGCTGGGTGGGGCCGAGCGGGCATTGCTTGGCCTGTTAAACGCTCTGGATACCAACCGGGTGGATGTTGACTTGTTCATCAATCAACACACGGGAGAATTCATGCCGTTGATACCGAAGAAAATCAATCTATTGCCAGAGCAGAAGGGCTATAATGCAATTGAGCGACCGATGAAGCAGATAGTAAAGGAAGGTCAGTGGCAAATAGCAGTGGCTAGATTGCGCTCAAAGCTTGCTTATAAAAAATATAAAAAGAAAAAGGGTATTACCAGTGATGCCAGCGCTACTCATTATGTTATGGATAGTGTAATAGGATTATTGCCATCATTACATTATTTAGGAGAATATGACTTAGCTATAAGTTTTCTTGATCCTCCACATATAGTTCAAGACAAGGTGCTCGCTAAAAAACGAATTGAGTGGATTCATACTGACTTTGGTATTATGAATCTAGATTATGATCGGCTGATGCCGAGATGGGCTGCGAATGATTATATTGCTTCGATTTCTCCAGATATAACTGTTTCATTTCTCAAGGCCTTTCCGCTACTGAAAGATAAGATAATTGTGATTGAAAATATTCTCTCACCTGAGTTGATAAGAAAACAATCATGTTTGTTGGATGTCAATAGCGAGATGCCTTCATGCGGACTAAAGCTTCTCTCAATAGGACGATATACCTATCAAAAGAACTTTGAGAATATCCCCGAGATGGCAAGATTAATGATTGACATGGGATACAAAGATTTTCAATGGTTTATTATTGGCTATGGTAACAGTGAAAGTATAGTTGATAATATGCGAAAATTTGGAGTTGAAGATCACATTACTATACTGGGCAAAAAGGAGAACCCCTATCCCTATATCAAGGCAAGTGATATATATGTCCAACCCAGTCGTTATGAAGGTAAGAGTATCTCCGTGCGTGAGGCTCAGATCCTTTGTAAGCCAGTCGTGATTACACGTTATCCTACGAGCGGGAGCCAGGTGATGGATGGAGTGGATGGCGTGATCTGTGGCATGGATAACGGGAGCGTGGCTCGTGCGATTGTTGACCTTGCACGAGATAAAGAAAAACAGATGAAGATCATTGACTATCTCAGTACTCATGACTATGGCAATGAGGCTGAGGTGGAAAAGATTTATAAATTGGTAGGCCTCAATTAAAGGAATAATGAGAGAAGTCGGTAAAGAAGAATTGCGTGAGATCCAAGTGAACATTCTTAAGTTAGTTCATGAGTTCTGTGTAGAGCAAGGCTTGAGGTATTCGCTCAGTTGAGGCACATTGCTTGGTGCTGTTCGTCACCAAGGGTTCATTCCATGGGATGATGATATTGATATCATGATGCCGCGTCCTGATTATGAGAAATTCCGTGTGTCATATCCAGGATTCAATCCTCACTACTCAGTTCAAAGTTACCATGATGATGATACCTATTGGTTTAGCTTTGTTAAAGTGTTTGATAACAGGACGTTGTTTATAGAAAGTGCTGCTCGAAATGGCGTATATATAGATGTGTTCCCAGTGGATGGATTCCCCGAGGATAAGTCCAAGAGAGATTCTATTCTTGACAAGGCAATATTGTTGACAAATCGTGACTTGCGCTGGGCTACACGAGAGTATAAGGTGAAAACTAATGGAAAAGATAAGATTATTCATTTTTTGAAATATCAATATCGTCACTTATTGATTGATTCTCGCCAGCGTACGATTACAAAGATAGACAATTTGTTTCTGGATAACTCATTTGACAATTCACCTGTGGCCGGCATGTTTTTCTTTGACAGATTGATGGCAGTGCTGCCCCGTTTAGTGTATGAACAATATAAACTCATTCAGTTTGAGGGCTTATCTTTCTATTGTGTTGCTGATACTCACCAGTTTTTAGAAAGTCTTTATGGCGACTACATGCAGTTACCGCCTGTGGAGCGACGTATAGGACGACACAATATACATGCATATTGGTTATAATTGTAGAATTATGGATAACAATCATCTTCATGTTGCATTAGCGAGCGACCAGAATTATGCTGAGTTTGTCGCTGTAGTGATTGTATCGCTGTTTGATACCAATCATTGGCAGGACTTCACAACAGTTCATTTGTTATCCAATGGTATTGACGAGGCCACAATCGAGAAATTGAGTCAACATGTGCCTGATGGCCGAGGTGAGCTCAAAGTGTATGACATACACTCCCTCAAAGATGACTTGGGAATAGATGTGCCGTCAACGATTGCCATTACTGCTTATGGTCGCCTCTTTTTGCCGATAATAATTAGTGAAGATGTAGATCGGGTATTGTATCTTGATTGTGATGTTGTGGTTCATGATTCGGTAAGGGATTTTTATCAGGTTCGGTTTAATGAGCGGTGGGTAGCAGGTGTTCGTGATACTTTATACAGCGAATACACCAAAACCGTAGTTGGTATGGCTCCATCAGATGAATACCTTAATTCAGGTGTATTGTTGATGAATCTTGAGGCATGGCGTGAGAATAATGTTACGCAGCAATGTCTTGACTTCCTGCTTGACCATGATGGCAAGGTCGTGCACCATGATCAAGGTATCATTAACGGGGTGTGCAATCATCATAAACTAGTGGTTCATCCCAAGTTTAATGCGACTACTTCTTATTTTTCCCACTCCTTCTCGCTGCTGGCTAGGCATAATTCTCCATTCTATAGCCAGCAAGAAGTGGATGATGCCAAGAGCTCCCCTGCCGTTATCCATTTCACTGAGGGCTTTTTTAACCGTCCCTGGATTGAGAATTCATTACATCCGCTACGTGATGTGTTTATTCATTATCATTCCATGACGCAATGGTCTGAAGCGCCCATGAGAGCTGACAAGCGTTCGATAGCGACTAAGATTATTGCTTGGTCTTTTTTGAACTTGCCATACTGGGGTCATGTCCTTGTAACAAGGATAATGGATCTCCTGTCACAAGTGGCGATTATCAAGCGATTAAACCGTAATGGTTTTAAGAAATAAAGGCGTTGTTATTGTGAATATGCCTTGATCTTTGGACCAAGTGGACGCAATACTGGTTACTTATTGTGCCAGGTAGAGGTGATAGGAGCAGACGGTGGAGGCGGGTGATAGGCTGATTGCTAGGAATACGGTTGTTGTGTATGTCAGGCTGTTGGTGACAACGGTGATAGGCTTGCTGACGGCTCGGTTTGTGCTGCAGGCGTTGGGTGTGTCGGATTATGGCTTGTATGGTGTCGTTGGTGGTGTCTTATCGTTGTTTGCTGTTATTGCTGGAGCTTTATCGTCAACGACTATCAGATTTCTGAATTATGAAATGGGCAAGC
This sequence comes from uncultured Prevotellaceae bacterium, assembly GCA_947165485.1. Lineage (GTDB taxonomy): Bacteria > Bacteroidota > Bacteroidia > Bacteroidales > Muribaculaceae > Sodaliphilus. The sequence continues at coordinate 54,743 of CAMVAP010000005.1, read as the reverse complement.
CTGAAGGCGATCCTAACAGATTATTCAATATCTGCCAGGTCAATCACATTGCATTTGCGGTGATTGTTCTGTTGTTGGCTGAAACCGTTGGCATCTTCTACATACTCAACTACCTGAATGTTGAACCTGGTAAAGCCAGTGATGCGATGTTTGTGTTCCAGGTGTCAACACTTGTTACCTGTGTGGGTATCATCAATGTGCCTTATCAGAGCGTGTTTGTCGCTAAGGAGCGTTTCTTACTGATTGCTGTAATAGACACCATCAATGCCCTGGTTAAATTAGGGCTGGTTATTCTGCTTCTCTTTTATAGTGGTAATGCGTTGCGTTTTTATGCGGTGATCATGACGGCAACAACGTTGATTTCGTTTGTCGTTTATCATTATCTGTGTTTCCGCATGTGGCCTGGGCTGGTGAAGTGGAAGTTCTGTAACCGCTTCAAGGAGTATAAGGAACTGCTGGTGTTTAACAATTATACCATAATGTCGGCGTTTGCGTTGATGGGCCGTTCCCAGGGTTCCAATATGCTCATCAATTTTTTCTTTGGTACCGTGGTTAATGGAGCCTTTGGCATCGCTAGGACGGTGCAGGCGTTTGTTGAATCATTTACGGTCAATTTTGACGTAGCGGCTTCACCGCAAATCACCCAAAGCGTAGGCCGAGGTGACCTGGCAAGGGCATCTTTCATTGCTAGCAGGTCTTGTCGCATGTGCCAGCTCTTGTCGTTGATGGTGGCATTCCCGCTGTTTGTTGAGGTGGAATTGCTGTTGCGTCTGTGGCTGGGTGTTGTTCCTGAATACACCCCGTTGTTTTGCCGTGTCATGTTGATTACCATTGTTGTCGCTGGCACGGGTGGGGGCATCCTGCGACTCAAGGATGCGCTGGGCAAGATCAAGTGGTTCAAGATCACCTATTCGTTCTGGTTTCTGCTCACGTTGCCCGTGGGTTATGTGCTATACAAGATGGGGTATCCCCCAGTGACGATTCTTGTGCTATATGTGATTGCTGATGTCATCTGCCGCATTACCCAGCTGGCGCTGATGAAGGTGATTTATGATTTTGATGTCAAGTCGTTCATGCGCGATGCATATACCAAGCCATTGATAATTGCGGCTATCATGGTGTGCTATATTATGGCCTACAGCCAGTTGGACATAGCGACGACAGGCCAACAGGTCCTGGGATTTGTTGTGACGGGCGTTATTGGTACAATGATGGTGCTTTTCTTGGGGCTGAATCGTGGTGAGCGCGAGAAGTGCTGGAGCTATTTGGCGCATTCTATAAGTCGATGAGCATCAAGCGTCAGCTCAAATGGCAGATCCGCAAGTTGCTGGTGGATCATTATCCCAAGTTGATTATCGACCACGAGTGGCCTCATCTGTTTGGCCACAAGATAGACTGGGATCATCCTCGTGACCTGAATGAAAAAATCCAGTGGCTGATGTGCTATTCCGATACCAGCCAATGGCCGCAGCTTGCCGACAAGTACAGGGTGCGTGGTTTTGTTGAGGAAAGGGGGCTTGGGTCACTCTTGATAAAATTGTATGGCGTGTGGGCCGATGCCCGAGACATTGACTATGACTCGCTGCCAGGGCGGTTTGTGCTCAAGTGCAATCATGACAGTGGCTCGACATTCTTGATAGACAAGGCAAGCGGCTTCAATAAAGAAGAGCTCAATGCTCAGATTAATCAGCGCTTGAGACGGAAATTCGGTTACTTGAATTGCGAGCCATACTATAATAAAATTAGGCCTCTTGTCCTTGCCGAGGAATGGATTGAGGATGCTAAATGTGATTACTCCTCTACTCTGGTTGATTACAAGTTATGGGCGTTTGACGGGCAGGTTGAGTGTGTATGGGTTTATTATGACCGGACCCAAGAACACGTTTATACCAATGTGTACGACTTGGACTGGAATTGTCACCCCGAGTGTTCGGTGTTTGATGATTATTACCAGGATGGTCGAGGAATCGTGCCGCGTCCCCAGTGCTTGGATGAAATGATTGCGGCAGCGTCAACCCTTTCCCGTGGGTTCCCTCAAGTGAGAGTCGATTTTTATGAGGCTAACGGCAAACTCTATTTTGGAGAAATGACGCTCTCGGGCAACAAGGGCAGAATGCTCAATAAGGCGCAATCGCATCTTAACCACCTTGGGGAGCAAGTTGTTCTTCCCGCAAAACGATGCCCAATCAAGCGGTGAGCGACTTTGTGGTATATACGGTTCTGGTGGGCGGCTATGACGACGTGTTGCAGCCTGTTGTTACCGATGAGAGGTTTGACTATATCCTGTTCACTAATGATATCAAGGCGGCCCGCGTTGGCCATTGGTGCATCAGACCAATTCCCGAAGTGGTTAAGGGAGACAATAAGCGGCTTTCCCGTTATCCCAAGACACACCCCGTGGCCATGCTGTGTGGCTACAAGGCATCGTTATATATCGATGCTAATATTCAAATCCAGGATCAATGGGTATATGACCGGTTCATAGAACTGTTTAATCAGGGAATTGAATATGCCGGCATCAAGTTGGTGTTAACAGGCCGCGATTGTATCTATGAGCACTCATTTGACATGTGCCAGAACCTGTTGGAGCATGATTACGTTGCCATCAAGCAGTGCCATCGGCTCTATGAACTGGGATTCCCGCGGCACTATGGTTTAAATGAGAATAATGTCATCTACAGGCGCCACACCGTGAGGATGAAATCGGTGGATGATGACTGGTGGCAATGGATCGTGAATTATTCGTCTAGGGACCAGTTCTCTTACATGTATTGCCTGTGGAAGCACAATGTTGAGCTTAACTATTTCCTGCCACAGGGCGAAGACACGAGGACAAGTACCCATTTTCGCCTGGTTGACCATGATGGACGGGAAAATGTGGTAAGAACTAAACTGGTTAAACGCGGTTTGATAGAAAAACTTCGCATCAAGAGTAAATCGTTCAATAAGGAGAAACATCTCAACCGATGGTTGGCAATGTATAAGTCACCGCATCCGGTTGCTATGCTATATTGTGATGGAATTATCACCATCATCTCAAGTTTTCCAAGATTGTTTAAATTAATTATGACGAGATGAAGGCTAGGGTTATAGCATTTTATCTACCCCAGTTTCACGAAATTCCCGAGAACAACCAGTGGTGGGGCAAGGGATTTACCGAGTGGACGAGCGTCAAGAATGCCAAGCCGCTCTTCAAGGGTCATGTCCAGCCCAAGGTTCCTGGTGAGTTGGGATACTACAACTTGCTTGATCCCGCAGTGAGGGAAAGGCAGGCCGAATTGGCACGTAATGCCGGTATAGAAGGCTTTTGTTATTGGCATTACTGGTTTGGAAACGGCAGGCAGTTGCTTGAACGCCCGTTTAACGAGGTGCTGCATTCAGGTCGTCCCGATTTCCCTTTTTGTTTGGGTTGGGCGAACCATACCTGGAAATTTAAAGACTGGACCAAGTACAATAAGACTGAGGGCTCCCGCATCCTGATTGAGCAGACTTATCCAGGTGACGAGGATATCATTGCGCATTTTCACCAAGTGTTGCCCGCATTTAGGGACAAACGTTACATTACCGTGGAGGGCAAGCCATTGTTCCTGATTTGGTCGCCAATTAACTTACCCGATCCGGCTCATTTCATGGAGATTTGGAACCGATTGGCGATAGAAAATGGTTTAACAGGCGTGCACTTTGTGGGACTTCAGGGTGGTCCGGTGAGGAAATATAGACGTACACTGGACCTGGGGTTTGACGCCATGTGTTGGGAGAACTTCTATTCTGCCGAGATGAGGACATCCTGGCTCAAAACATATCTTTTTACCAAGTTGCACCGTTGTTGTGATTCCCGCCTCCTGCTCAAGAAATATCATTATCGTGACATCATCAGCCATTATTTTACCGAGGTCGATCGATTAGAGAATGTTTATCCGACGATTGTCGCTAATTTTGACCGTTCGCCTCGTGGGGCTAATAAGGCGGTTATCTATTATGGATCGACTCCTGAGTTGTTTAAAACCCATGTGGAGCAGGCTATAGATGTCATCCAGGCAAAACGACCAGAGCATCGCATCCTCTTCCTGCGCTCGTGGAACGAGTGGGGTGAGGGCAACTATGTGGAGCCTGATGCCGAATTCGGCACCCAATACCTTGATGTTCTCAAGGATTGCTTGACTTGAAACAGCATGCTTGATAATGTGCTCATTGTTATAACACGAAATAGAAAACGAGATGATACCTAAGGTGATTCATTATTGCTGGTTTGGGCGCAATCCGTTGCCTGACAGTGCGGTGAAGTGCATTGAGAGTTGGCGCAAGTACCTGCCTGATTATGAGATCAAGGAGTGGAACGAGGACAACTTTGATGTCAATATCATCCCGTACACTGCCCAGGCATACAGTGTTGGTAAATATGCCTTTGTGAGTGATTATGCCCGGTTTTGGATCCTGTATCACTATGGTGGCTTGTATTTTGACACCGACGTCGAAGTCATCAAGCCAATTGATGACATTGTTGAGAAAGGCCCTTTTATGGGTGTTGAATCAATGTGCAAAGCCATACCTGAAGTTTTTATCGGGTATCCATTGGTAAACCCTGGCTTGGGCATTGGAGCCCCAGCTGGAACTGGCTTTTATAAAAAGGTGCTGGATTATTATTCGGGTCTTAGCTACCTGCGTGACGACGGCAGCATCATTAGTGGTACAGTTGTTTATCATACGACCAAGTTGCTGGTGCAGGTAGGCTTGCAGAAACATGAAGATTTGCAGCAGGTCGATGGCGTCTGGATTTACCCTGAGGACTATTTCAACCCGTTTGAAGATATTACTGGGCGCCTGAAGAAGACCGATAGAACAAGGTCAATCCATTGGTATGCCAGAACGTGGCAAAAACAGAATCCTGTCAAGATGTGGCTTTCTAGGATGTTGCACCGCGTGATTGGAATTGCTTTGTTCAAACTTAGGTGGAAGTTGGGCTTGGTCAAGTAAGGCTAAGTCTTTAATGAATAGAACAAGAGAGCCGGCTTGATGATTGAGTCGGCTCTCTTTGTGCCCTGTCATGTGGGCGCTTAATGTGTTATGGCCAGGTGATTACCAGGCGCCTGAGAGCAGGTAATCGATGAGTGCGGAGGCATCGTTGATGTTGACGTTGCCATCGTTGTCACAGTCGGTGTTGTCCAGGCTAATGTCCTGTGCGTTGCCAGTGAGCAGGTAGTCGATCAGATTGCTTGCGTCATCGATGGTGACTTTACCGTCATTGTTCACATCACCGCGGACGACTGTGGGAAGAGTCTCCTCCTCGCCGTCAATCCACATGTAGGCAAACATGTAGCGGTCGTCGATGTTGCTGATGCGATGTGCCTCACCGGTTGTGACATCAACCTCATAGAGAGAAGTGTCATACTTGCCATTGGTCAACCAGTTCTTGTCGGGCAGTGGATTCCAGTTGCCGCTGTCGTCATATCCAAGGCCGCTATTGAAGTATCCCATCCAGTACATCTTGTTGGGGTCGTTCTTGCTGAAGCAGGCTGCCTGGCGCTTCACTTGTGACATGTAGCCTGTGTTGGAGCGGTTGTCGGCAATGATGCGTCCAGTGGTGAGGTCAAACTCAAACAGATGAGCACCTGACAGGTTGCCGTTAATGTCATAGTAGCGGCCATCGTCACCGAGCACAGCTGCTGTTCCGCCACTGGTCAGAGCGAATGCGCGTCCCTCGCTGTTGATGGTGAATGTGATGAAGTTGTGATAGTACATGCCCGGGGTGATCTGGGTGATTTCCATCTTGTCGAGATCGATGGTGCAGATAGCGTAGCCGCTATCGGTCGAGTCGGCAGCTTCGTCGGCAAAGAAATCGGGATCGTTGAGCAGAGAATCAGGGAGATATTTATTGGCAATATAGAACAAGCCGTACACCTTGCCGTCCTTAGGATTCCTAGCCATGCCAGCCGACTGCAGGCAGTCCCAAGCGGGTCGTATTTCCTCACTGATGAGGTCGCCGGTAGCGGCATTCCACTTGCGTACGGCAAAACGGGTCGTGTCGTTGACCGATGCACCAGGCACCACGTGTGCCCCGCTGTTACCATCCATGTCGGTGCGTGACATGACGGTGGTGAGGATACCGTCGGCAATGATAGCGCCAGAGTTGGCATACATCATATTGAAGTTGGTTACCCACAGAGCCTTGGCTTCATCGGTAATCATGCCATTGCTGCTGAACTCGTCCTTGTTGATAGCGGGAAACTTCTCGGGCATGGCGAGCGTGTTGCCGTTCCACTCCATCTTGTAGAGACCCTGTTGAACGATGAAGATGGGCTTCATGTAGGTGCTGCTCCAGCCCACATACTCACTGTAGTAGCCATTAGGATAGGCATCGTCACGGCTGGTTTGGTACACGCCACGGAAAGTGATGTTCTGGGCCACGATATTGAAGCACACGAGTGCCATTGTGGCAAGAGCAATCAGTCTAGAAATTCTTGTCATTTTGATGTTAGGTTTATTGATTAATGATAAATAAAAAAATAAAAATAAATCGTGAAAATTTTGATGGTAGTGCAATTAAGCCCACAAATTTACTGATTATATTGAATAAAACAAAGCATTCTTGCATTAATTTGAAAAATATTGGCCGAACTGCTTGCCTGGCTCATTCTAGTGGGGTGCGATGTGTGTCATTGAGGTCGTGCGGGGCGGTTAACGTAATTAACAATTGAATCGAATAGCGAGAGCCGTGGCCATTTTGCTGGTCGCGGCTCTCGCATAGTTATCGCTTGATACTGAGTTTATCGCAGGATCTTGCGGGAGGTTCTTGTGCCGTCACTATAGGTAGTGACCACAATGTTGATGCCGTCAAAGGGCTTGTCGCTCTCGACACCCATCAGGTTGTAGTAGTTCACCGACACGATGTCGCGCGGCACATTGACCTCGGCAATCACCTCCTTGACCTCGGTGACATTGCCGATCTCATCACCACGGGAGTTGCTGGCGCTGGCCTTGATGGGGAAGATGATGAACTTGCTCTGGTCCAGGTCGTCATAGCTGGAGAAGTACATGTTGATATAACCCGAGGGTGCTTCTTGATCGCGACGCGGTGCGCTGAATACAGTGCCCCGGTCCTGATAGGGTGCAGTGTCCTGATCCTTTACATAGTAGCCGATGCTAGGCTGATAGCAGCAGTTGTTGCCACTGTTTGTCTCGCCGCTACCACGGGCATAACGGATGATAGCCAGGAATTTGTAGGCCTGTCCAGGCTTGAAGATCTGCCACCAGGGGCCACCGTTGCCCTCGTTGTCAAACAGCGACCAGTTGACCTTGATACCGCCATACTGCATGTATCCATTGCTGTAGGGACCATAGTCACTGGAATGAGCGCCTTGACTGAGGTACTCTTCAATCTCGGTAGTGCTCAGGTTCTTCATATTATTGTAGTCATTGGCAGTGAGCTGGATGCTGCGGTCCCAGTTCATCGGTCCGTAGAATCGACCCGGGTCGCTGGGCGGAGTGTCGCTGCCGTTGGCCGAGGTGTAAGGATGGTACTCACCATGCACATATCCCTGCCACTGAGTTGGGTCATTATAGTTGTCATAGACCACCCATGTGATGTAAGCCAGCTCTTGAGGCTTGGGAGCCACATAGTACATGTAATAAGGTTCTTTCACAACCCGCTCGCGCGTCACGGTGCCGCCACTCACGCCACTCACGTTGCCTTGCTCGTCATAGGTGTAGTTCCAAGTGACCACTGGTTTGGTGCGGTAATTGCCCTTATAGGCAGGATTGCCGTTCTCGTCCTTGGGCTGCCAGTCGCGGTGGGTGTAGTTGAATACCACCGTGTCGTTGAAGTGTGCCGAGATATATACATTGGGCTCGTAGGACATCGTTTCACCCATCTTGATGTCCAGCACATGTGCCGTGGGGTTGACGGTGTCGGTCATGAACACATCAAGGGTGCCGGCGGGAATGATGTGACCCACATATTGAGCGAGATTGGGACGCTCGTTCTTGTCAACCGGCTCGGGGTTGCCGCCGTCGTAGTTGGGCGACATGACGAGCTTCACCCAGTTGCTCTGGTCATAGGTTGTCTTCTTGATCATGATCTGGGAGCGGCCAGGGGTGTGGTTGCTGCCGCAGGTCTGATAAACATAGTCGGTGACGTCGTCATTGGGCATGACAGACTTCTCGCCATACTGGTTCAAATCCTTGGCATAGAGTGCGCCCTTGATGTCCTCGGAGGTGTCCTCACCGTACTCGTTTTGATACTCAATGGTGGTGACTGCATTGGGATCGTAATACACAGCGAGCAGGTCGTTGCTCACGGTGTAGCGCACTTCCTTAGCCGCGGTGCGGATGAGGTTGTTCAACGTGTAAGCGCCGTCAAACAGACCCAGATAATCGTACACGCCACCATTGATGTACTCAAAGTCACCCGTCTGCTCCTTGTTGTCGCTCAGGGCATTGGGGTCACCATCGTTGAAGAGGATGCCGTCGGGGGCCTCCTCGATGCTGGAGATAGTGCCCAAGTCATAGCGCCACACCTCATAACCGGTAACGGGGTCGATGCCCACGGGCTCGCACACGTGGCCAGGCCAATTTTCCAGAATACGGTTGTAGCCGTCGGTATATAGGCCATCACCATTTTCCCAAGCGTAGCAGAACACCCTGTCCCAGCCGAGCGTGTTGATGAAATAGACATAGTAGTGGCCTTCAATCACGACAGCGTTGGAGGGCAAAGCGTTGGCAGCGGCCTCAAAGTATTCGCGGGTGTGGTCGGTCATGACGGTCTGCCCGTTCTCTTCATCCCAGGTGTACCACATCACGCCAGCGCGGCGATGGATGGTTTCGCTCTGGAAAGGCTCCTTGTTGGTGCGGGTGAAGAATACCTCGGCAATCGAGGCGCTCACTTGCCAGTGCCACCACTTCTTTCCATCAACGGTGGTCGTGTCGCCGATATAGGTCACGGGATAGTGCTGGCTGTCGCTATTGGGGTCCCAGCCGCCTTGCTCCTGATTGTAGGCACTCAGGGGCCAGTAACCGCTGAACATCGCTGTCGTGTAGGTGGTACCGGGAGTCATGATGTTGTCGATTTCCACATTGCCAGTCTGTTCCAGGTACACATTCATGGGCGAGAGGTTCTTGTGGTCGGTCTTGATGAGCTTGACCCATCCCTGTGTGGGGTTGGCAATGATGTTGTACACGCCAGCAGTGAACATCTTGTATTCACCATAGGTCTCGCTCCACACGCCCATCGACATGTTGGTGTTAATCCTTGAGTCGGTCACTTCCAGATAGTTGGTGCTGCCAGTGGGGTTAACGGTGTAACCATCGGCACCACCATTGCCATAACGGGTGCCCACACTTTGCCAGTCTTCTCCCAATAGGGTAGTGAAGCAGAAGGTGGCGTTGCTGCTCAGGGTGATGTTGTTGATGTAGTAGTTGCCCGTGTTACCGTCATACTTCAACTCCGAGCCCGTGTTACTAGTGTAGGAGAAGGTCTGTCCGCCGTGATAATAGCCGCCATGGATAAAGAGTTTGTGGTCACCAACGGCACTGGGTGGGTTATTGTACAACTCAAAGTGGTTGTATTCATCACCGTTGGCGCGCACAGGATCCCACACGATGTAGTAAGTGCCAGGCTCAAAGTTGGTGATGTTCTTGGTCTTGGTATTGTCGGCATTGCTGCCACCGCCACTGACGATGGCATTGAGAACATCAACCAGGATGGTAGTGCTGTACTTGTACCAAGTGCGGCCATCGGCGAGCACCTCGGTCGCTGTCACCTCGTTGCCAGGGAAGGCGTGGGTATAGATGTTCTCGGGCGTGGCGTTGTCCCACAGGTAGATGTGGGGTGTTGTGGCGCCATCCGACGGGTAGATGTAGAACGTGTACTGATAGGTGGGTGCCGTGGCATCGACCTTAAACTGCATGGTAGCAGGATTGAAGTAGATGGTCACCTGTCCAGCGGCACAGTTGATCTGGTAAGACCCGCCATCGGTATGTGCCAACTGGGTTCCTACCCAGTTGTTGTTGAGAGCGATGGCTTGGTTGCCGCTTTGCGGACCAATGCGGTAGTTGGCGTTGAAAGTGTCCCAGTTGTCACTTGTGCCATTGGCAAAGATGAAGTTGTAGGTGCCGTCCTTTTCAACGTTGTAGGTGTAAGAGTAGAGTTGGGTTGTCTCGTTATAGGTCAAGGCTGTGGGATTGTCGTGGCTCCATCCCAGGCCCAGGCCCTCAGAACCAGTGATGTAGTAGTTTACCATGGCATCAGGTTCGGTGCTGGGACCTGTCACAGAACTGCCGCCGCCATAGGTGAAGTAGTTGTCGCCGGGTTGAGCCGACAAGTCGCCGGTTTGGGTAGAACTAGAGCCGTTCTCGTTGAACAACAGGCCGATGCTTGATGCTGTGGTATTGATGGTATATACATAGTAGGTATAACCATTGATGGTCTGGGTGGTCAAGTCTGACAAGGCGGTGCCAGGCCATTCGTTATAGCTGGCAGCCGAATTCCATGTGTGCAGATAGACATGGCTGGGATCCACGCTGCCGGTATAGCGAACGTAGATGTTGTAGGCTTGGGTCGCATCGGTAGCAGTTCGGTTCAATGTAGCTGTGACGATGCCGGTGCTGGGATCGAAGTTGACCGTGAGCGTGTAGGTGCCGTTCTCGTTGGCGCAAACCTCCACATTGCCGCCGTCGTTGCCACCATACCACGTGTTGTTTGAATCGAGCACCTTGAGTTTATAGGTGCCTATGTTGAGGTGGATGCCGGTCTTAGTCCATGTATAGGTGCCCGAGCTCTCGGTCATCAGGGAGTTGGCATTCGTGGCCCAGTTATAGCCGATCAATGCATCATCGCCCACCACATAATAGTCGGGCACAACTGGAGCGGTAGGAAGTGTCGGAAAAGCAAGATTCGAGTAGTCGTCGTTAGTTGAATTGCCGTTGTTGTAATAGTAGCGACCGTTGACGTATGTGAGGTCGCCAGTCTGTTGTGTGCCGCCATTTTTATTGGTGAAGATAATCATGCCAGGGGTGCTGGTCTCATTGCTCCAGGCATAAACGTTACGACCACCATTGGTGCCACCGACAAAGGTCATTATGTCGCCTGGCCACTCTGTGGAGTAGTTGTCGTTCCAGCAGTGGGCTCTGAGGGTGCCACCCCAGTTATAGGTGTCTTCAAAGAAAACATATCCGGCCTTGTCCTTGGCAACCGTCAGGTTTAGATAATAGTTGCTGCCATTGCTATAGTAATAATTAGTTCCACTGACATTGTCGATGTCCCAAGTCTGGTTATTATTGCCGCTATTACCGTTATTGAAGACAATCGAGCATGAGTTCAGCCCTTCATAGTTGACATAGTACCAAGTAGTTCCATCTGAGGAAGTTGTACTATTGGTCATCTGAATTCCAGGCCATCCCGTTGAACCATCAGTGGGGGGCGTGCCATCTGTGTTGAATACATGTATGTGCGGTGCCGTGCCTCTCACCAAAATGGTTACATCGGCCTGTATCTGCGGGATGGATGCCGCGAGGCATAGCATCAAGGCAAGTTGCCTGAAACATGTTTTTGTTAGAAATCTTAAATTTTTCATCTTTAATCGTTCTATTTTGGTTGTTAATGTTGAAATTGTTCATAAAAGATAATGGTACCTTGAATGGCAAGAAGTTAAAACCTTAATCATCGGATGGATGTTTGATTTTTACAGGTGAATCGGATGGTTGCGGAATAACCCAAGCTCAACAAAGTGCGCAAATATATACCATTTTATATTTATAATGTGTAAATGCGAGTGGCGTTAACGATTTTTTAAATGTAATCGATTGCAATGTGATTGATTGGTGGCCGCGACGGGAGTCGCGGCATAGGTGACTCTGTCGTGTGGCTGCTGTCTTGTGGATGATCTTGTGGTTGCTGGTGTGGATGGCAATGACCGAGTGTGCTGGTGCCAGCACACTCGGTTGCGGTGGTTTCTCGTGGTATTAGAATTGTGCTTAATGGTTGTTGTGGAGGATGGCGTCGGCAATGGCGTTGGCAGTGTCAGGGTTGTCGATGAGGTACTGCTTGGCAGCCTCGCGCCCCTGTCCCAGTCGCATGTCCTGCCAACTGAACCAAGCGCCGCTCTTCTTGACAACACCGGCCTCGACGCCCATGTCGATGATTTCGCTCTCGCGGCTGATGCCCTGACCGTAGATGACGTCAAACTCGGCCTTGCGGAAGGGTGGGGCGACCTTGTTCTTGACAACCTTGACCCGGGTTTGGGCACCCAAGACGCGTTCGCCATCCTTGATGTGTGCCAGGCGTCGGATGTCGAGCCTGACGCTGCTATAGAACTTCAAGGCATTGCCGCCAGTGGTCGTCTCAGGGTTGCCGAACAAGACGCCGAGTTTCTCCCTCAGCTGATTGATGAAGATGCAGCAGGTGCGTGTTTTTGCAATGGTGGCTGTTAATTTCCTAAGGGCTTGGCTCATCAATCGTGCCTGGAGACCCATCTTGCTCTCGCCCATCTCGCCCTCGATTTCGGCCTTGGGGGTAAGGGCTGCAACACTGTCGATGACGATGACATCGATGGCCGCCGAGCGGATGAGCTGGTCGGCGATTTCCAGTGCCTGCTCACCGTTGTCGGGCTGCGAGATCCACAAGTTGCGCGTGTTGACACCAACAGCCTCGGCATAGGAGCGGTCGAAGGCGTGCTCGGCATCGATATAGGCTGCGATGCCGCCCATGAGCTGCGCCTGGGCAATGGCGTGAAGCGCCAGTGTGGTTTTGCCCGAAGCCTCGGGACCATAGATCTCGATGATGCGTCCGCGTGGATAGCCCCCCACGCCCAGAGCCTTGTCCAGGCCGATCGAGCCCGTGGGGATGACATCGACATCCTCGACGCTCTCATCATTCATGCGCATGATGGCGCAGTGGCCAAAGGCCTTCTCAATCTTGGCCACAGCATTCTGCATCACTTGCATCTTCATGGGATCCACCTCGATGACTCGCGGCGAGTGTGGGGCGGTCTCGGTGACGTGGTTGTTCACAATGTCGGGCGTGGCGATGCTCAGCACCTGTTGCCCGTCAATCATCACTTCTTGTTTTAAAATCTGCTCAGTCATAGTTGTTTCTTGTTATTGGTGAATTGTTGTGAGTTCCTTGCTGGCCGTGACGAGAGCCACGGCATGGATTGACCCAGGCATCCTGGTGACAGGGGGTGGGTCGATTTGACGATGCAAAGTAAAAATAATCCAGTGCCGAAAAATGGCACTGGTAATCTAAATTAAGTTAACGTTGTGATGATTCCCAAATAACTAGCCGCGGCAGCGGTGGTGCTGTCGCGGCTGGCATTGTATTGTCGCGTTAACGTCGAGCGATGGTGGGAGGGGAGGTTAGAACTCGGCGTTGTTGGGCGTGCGGGGGAAGGGGATGACGTCACGGATGTTGGCCATACCAGTGACAAAGAGGATGAGGCGCTCGAAGCCCAGACCGAAACCGCTGTGAGGTACGGTGCCAAAGCGGCGCGTGTCGAGATACCACCACATGTCCTTCATGGGGATGCCGCGGCGCTCGATTTCGCTCATGAGCTTGTCGTAGTCGGCCTCTCGCTCGCTGCCGCCAATGATCTCACCGATCATGGGGAAGAGCACGTCCATGGCGCGAACGGTCTTGCCGTCCTCGTTCTGCTTCATGTAGAAGGCCTTGATCTCACGCGGGTAGTCGGTGAGGATGACAGGGCGCTTGAAGTGCTCCTCGACGAGGTAACGCTCGTGCTCGCTCTGGAGGTCCACACCCCAGTCAACGGGAAATTCAAACTTCTTCTTGGCCTGCTTGAGGATGTCGATGCCCTCGGTGTAGGTGAGGCGCACAAACGGTTCCTTCAAGACGCTGTGCAAGCGCTCGATGAGGGTGTTGTCATACATCTTGTTGAGGAACTCCAGGTCGTCCTGGCAGTGCTCCAGCGCATAGTTCACGCAGAACTTGATGAACTCCTCGGCGAGGTCCATGTTGTCGGTGATGTCGTAGAAAGCCATCTCCGGTTCAATCATCCAGAACTCGGCCAGGTGGCGCGGCGTGTTGCTGTTCTCGGCGCGGAAGGTGGGGCCAAAGGTATAGATGGCACCCAAGGCCGTTGCGCCCAGCTCGCCCTCAAGCTGCCCCGACACGGTGAGGCTGGTTGATTTGCCAAAGAAGTCCTTCGAGTAGTCGGTCTTGCCGTCCTCGGTCTTGGGCAGGTCGCCCAGGTCGAGCGTGGTTACCTGGAACATGTCGCCGGCACCCTCGCAGTCGCTGGCGGTGATGAGCGGCGTGTGCAGGTAGAAGAATCCCTTGTCGTTGAAGAACTTGTGGATGGCAAATGCCAGGTGGTGACGGATGCGGAAGACGGCACCAAAGGTGTTGGTGCGCATGCGCAGGTGCGCCTTGGTGCGCAGGAACTCCAGGGTGTGGCCTTTCTTCTGCATGGGATAGTCATCGCCGCAAGTGCCGTATATCTCAATGGACTGGGCCTGTACCTCGACGGTCTGGCCCTTGCCCTGTGACTGTACGAGCATACCCTCAACGTGCAGGCTGGCGCCCGTGGTGATGGGTCTCAGCTCCTCCTCGGTGAACTTCTCGAGGTCGATGACGATTTGCAGATTGTGGATGGTGGAGCCGTCGTTAAGAGCGACGAACTGCACAAACTTGTTACCGCGGCGGCTGCGTACCCAGCCCTTCACACACACCTGTTGACCCACAAGCGCGGGATCAAAGATGTCAACGATTCTAGTACGTTTCAAAGCCATTGTGATTTTCTTGATGTCCTTATTGTTGATTCATCTTGACCCGGCACCATTGCCGGGTCAAGAGTGGAATGCTGATTATTCAAATGAGTTTTGCTTCAAGAAGTTGACCTCTTCCTGGGTGAGGTAGCGCCAGCGTCCGCGTGGCAGGTTCTTCTTGGTGAGGCCGGCGAAGTAAACGCGGTCGAGCTTCACCACGTGGTAACCCAGTGCTTCAAAGATGCGGCGAACGACGCGGTTGCGGCCAGAGTGGATCTCGATACCGGCCTGCTTGCGGTCGGTGGGGGAGACGTAGCTCACGGCATCGGCATGGATGGGGCCATCATCGAGCTCAACGCCATCGGCGATGTGCTGCATGTCCTCCTCGCTGATGGGCTTGTCGGTCCACACCTGGTAGATTTTCTTCTTGACATATTGGGGATGGGCGAGCTTGGCAGCGAGGTCACCATCGTTGGTGAGCAGTAGCACACCAGTGGTGTTGCGGTCGAGTCGTCCCACGGGATAGATGCGCTCTTCACATGCACCCTTGACAAGGTCCATGACGGTCTTGCGGCCATTGGGGTCGTCGCTGGTGGTGACGGTGTCCTTGGGCTTGTTGAGCAGGATGTAGCACTTCTTCTCGGTGGTCACTACCTCGCCGTTGTACTTCACGACATCCTTGGGGGTGATCTTCATGCCGAGCTCGGTCACTACGACATCGTTAACCATGACGAGTCCCTTCTGGATATATTCATCGGCTACACGGCGCGAGCAGATGCCGGCGTTGGCCATGAACTTGTTGAGGCGAACCTCCATGTTGGGGTCGATCGCGGGCTCCTCATAGATGACGCGCTGGGGCTTGGGTGTGAAGCGCATCTGGGGCTTGGGGCCATGGTGCTTGGGGCGCTGCTGATAGCCACCCTGTCGCTGCTGGTAGCCGCCCTGTCGCTGCTGATAGCCACCCTGACGCTGCTGGTAGCCACCCTGTCGCTGCTGGTAGCCGCCTTGACGCTGCTGGTAGCCGCCCTGACGCTGCTGGTAGCCACCCTGGCGCTGCTGGTAACCACCCTGGCGCTGCTGGTAACCACCCTGGCGCTGCTGGTAACCACCCTGGCGCTGCTGGTAACCGCCCTGACGCTGCTGATAGCCACCCTGACGCTGTTGATATCCACCCTGCTGACGGGGCTGATATCCGCCCTGCTGCTCGGGGTTGTTGATGATGTTGCCTTCAGCGTCGGTTTGAGGCTCGCTAGCGGCCTGCGGTTGTTGATAACGTTGCTGATAACGGGGCTGGTAGCCACCCTGTCGCTGCTGATAGCGGGGCTGATAGCCGCCCTGTCGCTGCTGGTAGCCACCTTGACGAGGCTGATATCCACCCTGACGGTGGTATCCACCCTGTCGGGGTTGATAACCTTCTTGTTGCTGGTAACCTTCAGCGTGAGGAGTTGATTCATCACCTTGTTGCGACTCATGGGCGCTGTACTCTACCTTTTCATAGCGTGCGCCTTCGACATTCTCCTCAAAATTGCCGTTGCTCTCGCCGATTCTAGGCCTTTTGGGCTTCTTCAGATTTTCGTCCATCATGTTGAGTTTTTTTCTTTAGAAATTGTTGTTAATCGTTACTTAGTTATCTTGCTCTACATTGGCCTCGCGGCCTTTCTAAAATAAATATAATGTCAAAATGTAGTCAATGCTTCAAGTTATGGTGGGCAGTGAGGGATTCGAACCCCCGACCCTCTGCTTGTAAGGCAGATGCTCTGAACCAACTGCGCTAACTGCCCAATGGGGCTTCCCTAGTCGAAAAGCACTGCAAAATTACATCAAACTTTTATCCTGCGCAAATAAGTTAAGGTTTTTTTAATAAAAACCTGCATGAACTACTGGAAACCCAAGCGGGCAGCGTCCTGTCGCTACGTGCAACATGGCTGGTGTGGAAAAAAGATGGTTGATAACTGTAATTTGGATAAGTAATATACTGTGTGTTAATGTTTTGCTATATAATCGGGTTAAAAAAACACAAAGTTCAGGTCAAAAAACCACAAAAAATCCTAACAAATAGTTACAATTTTCATAATGGTAAAATCAATAGTGTTGTAATTTTGCATCACATTAAATCCAATCACCCTCATAATGAACTACCACGCTTGAAAACTACCCCATTAGCGTCATGATAAAAAGGCTGGATGTGCTTCCCACGGGACGGCGCTCCAGCCCATTTTCTTGCCCGGGGTGTGGTGATGCAGGCTGGCTGGATGCCAGGGTGGGTGCTGGTATTGTGAAAAAATGTTGTCGGGTAGCTATTTTTTGGGCCAGGGTGGGGTGTGATTGCCCGTTTTGTAGTAATTTAGCACCTTAATTAAAAGTGTTCAATGAGTATATATTGAAGATAATGAAACGTATATTGCTATTAATCACCGCTTTGACGATGGCTGGTGCTGTGGCGATAGCCCAGGATCAGCAGGCCGAACAGCAGCCAGGCACGTTGTTTGCCTATCCGATGGCTCCTGACACGTGTTCGACCCTGGAAAGCCGCTGTAATTACATCATCACACACTTTTGGGACAACTACGACATCAGCCGTCCGATTGCCGATGATGTGGCGTTTGAGAGGACTTTCCGCGACTTTGTGGACTTCTTCCGCTATTCCCATCGCAATATCGTGATGAGCGTGGTGCGAGACCTGATCAACAAGGCCCAGTCCAACACCGCCAACTTGCAGAAGCTGGGCGAGGTGGCCGAGCGTGCGTTGTATGGTACCGAAGCCGAGTACTGGAGTGATGAGGTCTATGTGGCGTTTGCCAAGCCACTAGCGGCATCCAAGCAGTTGCCGCGTGAAGTGCGTGACCACTATGCCTCCCAGTTGGCCCGCATCAATGCGGTGCAGGTGGGCGCAAAGCTTGATTTAGAGTATGTTGGCATCGACGGGTTGAAGCATCGCTTGAGCGACTTGGCTGGTGTCAAGTCCTATGTGTTGCTGTTCCTGGATGATAGTACCGACAGCATGATCGGTCGGTTGCGACTGAGCACTGACGTGGCTCTCAACGCCTTGTTGAACTCGGGCGAAGCGGTGCTGGTGTGCCTGTGTGGTAACAAGTACAGTGCCGAGTGGGCAACCACGGCAGCCGGTTATGCCGACAACTGGACGATCGGTTGCAGCGAGACGATGGCACGCGACCTGGACTTGCGTGTGTTTCCTTGCTGCTATGTACTTGATGATCAGTTGAATATTGTGAATAAGAGCTTGTCGGTTCAAGGTCTGATGTCGGCTGTGAATCCCAACTATTAATCATCATTTCTCAGATAGGCTATGGCTGGATTTATCAAAAACCTGTTTCTCTATAGTGTGGGTCACACCTATAGCAACCTGTCGCGGCTGTTCTTGCGTCTGTTTGCAGGCATCATGTTCTTGCAGCTGAGCATCCGTCAGATGCTCGACTTTGATGCGATCGTGCCCAACTTTGGCGGTTTCATGGGAATGAGCCCCGAGACATCGATGACGGTACTGGTTGTCATCGAGTTGCTGTGTGCCGTGTGCATCATGTTGGGATTCTTGACGCGCCTTGCGGTGCTGTTCCCGCTGGCCTTGATGCTGGTGGCCGAGAATGTCATCATGTCGGCAGGCGAGACGTTTCCCCAGTTGTTTAATTTCCATCCCGGTTATCCCGTGATGTTTATCGGCATCTTCATCTACATGTTGCTGGCCGGACCCGGCAAGATCTCGCTGGACTACATCATTGCAGCCCATTTCACCGAGAGCGTTAATGATGAGAAGGTGCTGGACGAAGCGTGAGAAATCCATCATTCAGTTAAAAAGATAATTGACCCAACTTGAAAACAACAGCGGTATTGATATCAGGAGGCGTGGATAGCGCCGTGGTGGTTCACCAGCTGGTCGAGCGAGGTGAAGACCTGCACTTGTTCTATATACGCATCGGCATGGACAATGACGAGGGCGATTGCAGCGCCGAGGAGGACATCGAGATGTGCACGCTCATCGCGCGCCGTTATGGTCTGCCCCTGGATGTGGTGTCGTTGCACGAGGAGTATTGGGACCATGTGATGGAATATGCCCTGCGCACCGTGCGCGCTGGCCTCACTCCCAATCCCGACATGATGTGCAACCGGATGATCAAGTTTGGCTACTTTGAGCAGCGGTGGGGCAAGGATTTTGACCAGACGGCGACCGGTCACTATGCCACGACCCAGGTCATTGATGGCGTGAAATATCTTGCCACAGCAGTTGATCCCGTCAAGGATCAGACCGATTTTCTGGCACAGATCACCTATCAGCAGCTGCAACACGTCATATTCCCCATCGGCCACCTGCCCAAGGATGAAGTGCGCCGCATTGCCGAGGCCGCCCATCTGCCCAATGCGCATCGTCGCGACAGCCAGGGCATCTGTTTCCTGGGTCAGATTGACTATAATGACTTCATCAGGCGTCACCTGGGTGAGCGTCCCGGTCCCATCATTGAACTGGAGACGGGGCGCAAGCTGGGCGAGCACCGCGGGTTCTGGTTCCACACCATCGGGCAGCGTAAGGGGCTGGGGTTGAGCGGCGGCCCGTGGTATGTGGTGCGCAAGAACGTGAAGGAGAACATCATCTACGTGAGCAACGGTTATGGCACGGCCCAGCAGTATGGGCGCACGCTGCGTCTCGACGAGATGCACTTCATCTCGGGTAACCCCTGGGAGGGTGTTGAGGGACCGGTGGATGTCATGTTCAAGAACCGTCACACGCCTCACATGATGCGGGGCAAGTTTACCCATGTCGAGGACCGGCAATGGGTTATCGATAGCGAGGAGGACGTGCAGGGTATTGCCCCCGGGCAGTTTGCCGTGATCTATGACCCGCAGGGACATCTGTGTTACGGCAGCGGTGTCATCACCAGCTAGCCGTGGCGTGCTTTCTTGTTGAGCGAGAAGAGTTAATGAATTGTGCACAAGGATGATAGTGGAAAAGAAAACGGACTGTAAAGTGATGGATTTCCTGCGCATGATGGTCAGGCCAGTGGTGCAGGAATTTCCCTTGTGGTTGACGATGGTGCTCACGCTCGTTCCCTCGACGTGGGGCGGCTGGATTCACCATGTGCTGTTGCGTCACGAGTTTGAATGGGACTTCATGAGGTGGACGCTGGCGAGCATGGGTGTGGTGGCGGTGCCCGCAACCTTGCTGGTGTGGCTCGTTGCCCGGTGGAAGCACGGGCGGTGGCTCAAGTGCCTGGCCTATGTGATATTGATCTCGCTGTGGCTGGTCAGCCTGTTTATCTCAACAAATTTTAACACCACCTATACCCCTCAGATACTGCAACTGGTGCTGGACACCAACGCTAGCGAGAGCAGTGAGTTCTTGCGCACGTGGCTGTTGGCACCAGGCTCACTGCGAGCTTATTTTTACACATTCCTTACCCTGGTCATTGTGCTTGTGGCCGAGTGGAAACGCCAGTCGATTGCCACGTTCTTGTCACGGCGGGTATCCACCGTCATTGTCGCGGCCATGTTGGGTGTGCTGCTCGTGTGGGGCTTGTGGGTGGGCCGCAAACTGGTGATGCCCTACCACTCGTTGCACGAGGTGGAACTGGCCGAGATACGCATGCAGAGCAATGATGTCATATCCACGCTCCACGCGTCGATCCTGGCGCTCAAGTTCCAGGTGGAGGAAACCGATGCCACTGTCAATCTCACGCTCAAGACCGCTCGGGAGGGCGTTGCGACGTGTGATGTCGATTCGATGGATCTGGTGCTGGTCATCGGCGAGAGTTTCAACAAGCGGCGCTCCAGTCTATATGGTTATGCGCTGGAGACCAATCCCATGATGCGTGCCGAGCGTGATGCGGGACTGTTGACCGTGTTCACCGACGCCGTCTCGCCTTACAATCTCACGAGCATAGCCATCAAGAACATGCTCAGCCTGAATAGCTTGGGACATGGCGAGCGCTGGCATGAGTTCCCCTTGTGGCTAGCGGTCATGCGTCGTGCCGGATGGCAGGTTGACGTGTGGGGCAATCAGCGCAACTTCATGACAGGAATGGTGTTTGGCGCATCGCTCAACTCGGTGTTGTTTGACCCCCAGGTGGTTGAGCAAGTGTATCACGCTGTCAATGACAAACCCTTTGTGATGGATGGGCAACTGGTAGAGGATTACTACAGCAAGTGGCAACCCGGCAAACGCAACCTCGTGATTTTCCACTTGATGGGGCAGCACACCGCCTATGACGCCCGCTATCCCCACACCGCCGAGTGGGAAAAGTGGACAACTGCCGATCTGCCTCATGCCGATGCCCCCTACATGGATGAACAGCGCCGGGAAGTGATGCTGGACTATGCGCGCGCAACGCGATATAACGACCACGTGCTGGCCATGATCCTGGACCATTACCGTGACCGCAATGCGGTGGTGGTGATGTTGAGCGACCATGGTGAGGAGGTGTATGACTACCGCGACTTCACCGAGCGTGACCACAATACCCACAAGACACCCGAGATGGTGCGCTGTGAAAATGACATACCGCTGTTTATCTGGTGTTCGCCACGTTATAAGCAGGCTCATCCTGAGCGCTTTGCTGCTATCCAGCGAGCCGCGTCCCGCCCGTTGATGAGTGATCTCGTCGGGCAGATGATGCTGTGGTTGGGGCAGGTGCAGAGCCCGTGGACCGACAGCACCCGCAATGTCTTGCATCCAGCCTATCGGCCCTCGCCTCGCATCATCTATGACGGCATCGACTATGACCAACTGGTTTCGGGCAAGCGGTAAAGCATGACGGCTGGCGACTAAAGTCCCCAAAAAATTTGGTGTTATCGTGAAATGTCGCTATTTTTGCAAACACATTTGTTAAACCGGTATTTCAAGGACACATTTGGTATCAAATGGACAATGAAGATTTGATAAAACTCAAGGTGCTGGGCATCACACGCAGTGAGGTGCAGCCAGGCGCTTACGCCCTGTTGCTTGAGAATGACGACAGCACGCCCGAAGAGGCACGCCGCATTCCCATTGTCGTGGGAGCAGCCGAGGCCCAGGCCATCGCCATCAATCTGGAGCAGGTGGTGCCCTCACGCCCGTTGACGCACGACTTGTTTGTGAGTATGTTTCACGTGTTCGGCATCGAGTTGCAGCGAGTTGTGATTTATAGCTTCAAGGACGGAGTGTTTGCCGCCATCATGCAGGTGACCAATGGGACGACCATGGTGGATATCGATTCCCGCACGAGCGATGCGATTGCTATTGCATTGCGCACGGGTTCACCCATTTACACCACCAGCGAAGTGATGCAGCTCACAGGATATGAGTGGCGCCGCGACGGCAATTACAAGCCCCAGAAGCCCGTCAGGCTGGAAGATCTGCCTGTCGAGAAGCTGGAACGTCGCTTGCAGCACTATGTGGACAAGGAAGAGTATGAGAAAGCGGCACGGGTGCAGAAGATTATCGCTCAGAAGACCAATTCCACCCGTGGTGAGGAATAGCCACTCCCGATAATTCTCATGACAGTGTAGATAAAAACTATTCAAACAACAATTAAATACAGATTCTCTTATGAAAAATCTAAAGTTGAGACTCATCGTGATGAATTTCCTGGAGTTTGCCGTGTGGGGAGCGTACCTCACCTGCATGGGTAACTATCTGGGACGTGCCGGTATGGGAGCCGAGATTTCGTGGTTCTATGCCATCCAGGGTATCGTGTCGATTTTCATGCCCACCCTCATGGGTATCGTTGCCGACAAGTATATTCAGCCCCAGCGCTTGCTGGGCATCTGCCACTTGCTGGCAGGTATGGCCATGATTGCCCTGGCCTACATGGGAATGACCAATCCCACCCCCGACAAGGTGGCGTTTATAGCCATTTACACCGTGAGTGTGGCCTTCTACATGCCCACGCTGGCCTTGTCCAACACGGTAGCCTTCACGATTCTGAAGGACAACGGTATGGATACCGAGAAGGACTTCCCGCCCATCCGCGTGTTCGGCACAATCGGTTTTATCGCCACGATGTGGTTTGTCAACTGTGCAGTGCTTGATAACGGCAGCTTTGGCTTCACGCTAGGAGAGAATGCCGACAAGTTCCAGTACACCTACATGCAGTTTATGGTATCGGGCTTGCTCAGTGTCGTGCTGTTCCTGTACTGCATGACGTTGCCCGCTTGCAAGTTGGTTAAGAAAGAGTCGCAGTCCCTTGTGGAGTCGTTGGGCCTGAATGCCTTCAAGCTGTTCAAGTCCAAGAAGATGGCGATGTTCTTCATCTTCTCGGCCATGCTGGGCATGTCCCTGCAGGTGACCAACGGCTTTGCCACTCCCTATCTGACCCACTTCAAGAGTGATCCCGCGATGGCCGACACCTTTGGTGCCAACAATGCGACGATGCTCGTGTCGCTTTCGCAGATTGCCGAGGCACTGTGCATCCTCATGATTCCGTTCTTCTTGAAGCGTTATGGCATCAAGGTGGTGATGTTGATCGCCATGTTTGCCTGGGTGCTCAGGTTCGGCTTCTTTGGCGCTGGCAATCCCGCCTTCCCGGGTGTTATTCTTATTGTTCTGTCGTGTGTGGTATATGGCGTTGCGTTTGACTTCTTCAACGTCTCGGGCGGCATCTTTGTCGATAAGGAGTGTGACCCCAACATCAAGGCTTCGGCTCAGGGCCTGTTTATGTTGATGACCAACGGCCTGGGTGCCACCATCGGTACGCTTGCCGCTGGAGCCATCGTCAATAGCCTGTGCCACTGGACCGATGACGGCTTCCTGGTGGGTAATACGCCCACAAGCTGGAGCACCGCATGGTATATCTTTGCCGGCTTTGCTCTGGCGGTTGCTGTGGCCTTCATGTTCCTGTTCAAGTACAAGCACGTGAGAGAAGAGAATAAATAAGATGCAGGCCACGGCGCAGCCGCGGCCCACTGAACACTGATCACCGATCATCATGCACCGTTTCTATTGTCCTGACATAGCAGACACGTTGACACTGGGCGAAGAAGATTCCAAGCACTGTGTGAGGGTGTTGCGCATGGGTGAGGGCGATACTATCCAGGTGGTGGACGGCAACGGTGTGTTATACACCTGCCGCATCACGATGGCGCACCCCAAGCGGTGTGCCATCGAAGTGCTGGACAAGCAACACCAGCCCCCGCACTGGGGACATCAAATTGTGCTGGGCATCGCTCCCACCAAGAATGTGGACCGCATCGAGTGGCTCGTTGAGAAATGTGTGGAGATGGGTGTTGACCGCATCATCCCGCTGCGTTGCCACAACAGCGAGCGAACGGTGCTCAAGACCGAACGGCTGAGGAAGATCATGGTGTCGGCCATGAAGCAGTCGCTCAAGGCAACCTTGCCCCGTCTCGACGAGATGACCCCCATCGAGCAGGTGTTGGCCGAGCCGTTTGACGGTACCCGCTGCATCGCCTATTGTGACGAAATGCTGCCACGCGATGAGCGTCGCACCCTGGTGGGTGCCTATCATCCCCGCCAGGACGTGGTGGTGCTCATCGGCCCCGAGGGGGACTTCAGTCCCGAGGAGGTGCAGATGGCCCGTGCCGCAGGCTTTCTCCCCGTGACGCTGGGCGAGAGCCGCTTGCGCACCGAGACAGCCGGCATGATGGCCGTGGCGGCAATCCATGCGGTGGACCAGAGTGGGGCCTAGGAATGCCGTTTTTTATCAATAGCTGACTTTTATAATTTTATAACTAGAAAAACGATTATATATCATGATGTTGAACGAATTGCTGTCGTCACCTCGACATAATTTCTTCCTGCTAGCCGGTCCCTGTGTGATCGAGGGCGAGGAGATGGCGATGGATATTGCCGAGAAGGCATTGAAGATTACCCAGTCGCTGGGCATCCCCTATGTGTTCAAGGGCAGTTACCGCAAGGCCAACCGGTCGCGTATCGACTCGTTTACCGGCATCGGTGACGAGAAGGCGCTGCGCATCCTGCGCAAGGTGGGAGAAACCTTTAAGATTCCCGTAGTGACCGATATCCACGAGCCAGTCGAGGCTGATATAGCAGCCGAGTATGTTGACGTGTTGCAGATTCCCGCCTTCCTGTGCCGCCAGACCGAGCTGCTGGTGGCGGCAGCCCACACGGGTCGTCTGGTCAACATCAAGAAGGGACAGTTCCTGGCCCCCGAGTCGATGCGTTTTGCCGTGCAGAAGGTGCGCGATGCGGGCAATGACCAGGTGACGATTACCGAGCGTGGCACCACCTTTGGGTATCAAGACCTGGTGGTGGACTTTCGCGGCGTGCCAGTGATGCAGGCTTTTGCCCCCGTGATTGTGGATGTCACCCACTCCCTGCAGCAACCCAATCAGGGCGGTGGGGTGACCGGAGGTCGTCCCGAGCTCATCGAGACCATGGCCCGTGCCGCTATTGCCACCGGAGCCGATGGCCTGTTCCTGGAGACTCATCAAGATCCCTCGGTTGCCAAGAGCGATGGCGCCAACATGTTGCGTCTGGACTTGCTCGAAGGCCTCCTCACGCGCTTGACCCGCCTGCGTGAAACTATTGTGGAAATGGACAATATAAGATAAGATTGATATATTAGTAGTAAGGAAATGTTTATGAATGCAAGAACGTTCATTCTGTCGATCATGGCAGTCCTGTGCGTCCTGAGCGCTGGCGCTCAAAGCAGTGACGCTGTGCTCAGGGACAAGATCACCAATGCGGTGATGAAGGTCTATGACGAGGAACTGACCAAGAATCCCAACGACTATAACACGCTGTTTGCCCGTGCCCACCAGCATTTCTACAATGGTGAGTACCTGGAAGCGCTAGCCGATGTGAACCAGGCCATCCTGCTCACACCCAAGAATGAGAAGGAATTGCGCTTTGACGAGCACATCCTGCGTGCCCGCATCAGTGATGCCCGCATGGATTACACGAGTGCACTGGCCGACCTGCGTCTGGCTCAAGACTTGGAGCCCAAGTCACTGGCTTGCACCGACCTGATTGCCAAGACCAACCTCAAGGCAGGCAACCTGAATGCCGCCGAGAAAGCCTTCAAGAGCATCTTGCGTGCCGAGTCGATGAACTATGATGCGATGTATGGCCTGGCCCTGGTGGAGATGGCGCGAGGCAACCATAAGGAAGCCATTGAACAGGCCGATAAGGCTGTGTCCCTGTTCCGTGCTGAGCCGCAGGTGTTTGTCAACCGCGCCGACATTTATACCCGCCAGGGAAACATTGACGCCGCAGTCAACGACCTGTTGCAGGGCATGGCTGTGGGTGATGGAGGCATTGCGGCCCAGCGGCTGTTTGAATTGAGTGATACACACTACGATGATGTGATGCGTTCGTTGGCCGATCTGGCCGAGAAGACCAGCGAGGGCGGCACGTACCGATACCTGCGTGCCCATATCGCTATGGATCATCTGCATTTTGCTCAAGCCTTGAATGACTTGAACTTCATCAAGAATAACCACCTGTATAACAGTCACTCGATGTATGGCAACATCGCCAAGTGTTACGTGGAACTGGGCCGCTTTGATGAAGCGCTGGAACAGGCCAATCAGGCCCTTGCCATGAACGCTTCACAGCCCGAGTATTATCTGGTGAAGGCGCTAGCCCTGTTCAATGCCGGTGAAGGCAAGAATTATGACGATGCGATGCAGGTGCTGGACGATTGTTCGGCTATCGCCCCGCAATATGTTCCCATGTTGATGACCAAGGCCGCCCTGCTTGCCAGTCAAGGCAAGGAAAAGGATGCCCTGGGCTACCTGAATGCGGCTGTGGCCAATGAGCCTGACAACGCGCAGGCCCTGCTCACACGAGGGATGCTGCTCAAGAAACTGGAAATGCCCACACTGGCCGACAAGGATTTCAATACGATGTGCCTGCTTGGAGATGAGGTCTTTGATCTCAAGGGGCTGGCCCTGAATGAACTGGGTCGCGATAACGATGCGCTCAAGTGGCTGAATGATGTCACCAGGGTGCAAATGCCAGGTGGTGAGAACTATTATTATGCCGCAATACTCATGTCGATGAGAGGCGATAACTACAAGGCCATGGAATATGTGCAGAAGGCACTTGACAATGGCTTTGGCAGCCTTTACCAGTTGAAGTATGATGTGTTGTCGCCGTTGAGCCTGGAGCCCTTGAGGTCGGATCCGGCCTTTGACCTGCTTGTCGAAAAGGCGCAGGGGAATTTTAGGTTTTAGGTTTTAGGCTTTAGGCTTTAGGTTTTAGGCTTTAGGTTTTAGGGGTTTGGATCAATATTGAAGATGAACAGGGTGTTATCGAGAATATTATGCAGTATCGCTGTGGCATTGTTGCTGATGGCGGTATTGTCGTCCTGTTCCTCGACCCGTCATGTTCCCGAGGGGGAACTCTTGCTCGACCGGGTGAATATCAATATCGCTGATCCCCATCATGAGGTCCGTGCTAACGAACTGGCCAACTACCTGCGGCAGAATGCCAACCATCGTGTGCTGGGAGGCCTCAAGTTGCAGCTGGCATTCTATAACATGGCTGGCAAGGATGATTCCAAGTGGTATAACCGCTGGATAAAGCGTGTGGGGACTCCACCTGTCATCTATGACAGCTCGCTGACCAGTGCCAGTGCCGACCAGTTGCACATGGCGTTGAGCAACCGGGGGTTTATGAATAACGTGGTGACCTACCGCGTGAATGCCGATAGCGCTAAGCGCAAGGCAAAGGTGGATTTTGACATCACCCTGGGTGAGCCGTATTTTATCAGGTCTATCTCCTATGAGATCCCTGATGAAGAACTGTCGGACATCATTCTGGCTGATTCGGCCCACTTCAATGTGCATACCGGTGACCTGCTCAACAACACCCAACTCGACGAGTGGCGCCAGACCATTACCGATAACCTGCGCAACCACGGCTATTTTGCATTCAACAAGGAATACATCACCTTTATTGCCGACACAGCCGCCGGTTCCCGTTCGGTGGACTTGACCCTCAACACCCGTGAGCCCTACCGCAACGACCGGATGCCGTACTATACCGAGCACAGGCCATTCATCGTGCGCAATGTGACCTATGTCACCAATTATGACCCCCTGACGATGCATGATGAATACTGGGGCGAGGACACCGTGGTGCTGAGTTCAGGCATCAAGATTATGCAGGGCGCTGACCACTATATGAGTCCGCGTGTGTTTGACGAGTGTAACTATATCGAGCCAGGCCAGCTCTACAATGTCGATGCCATCAACCGCACCTATCGCGCGCTGGGACGCTTGAGCGTCATCAAGCAGGTGAATATTGACATGCGTCCCCTGGGTGAGATAAACGGGCAGCTCATGGTAGATGCCTTTGTCCTCTTGCAGCCCGACAAGTCCAAGACCATCTCGGTCTCGCTGGAGGGCACCAACAGCGAGGGTGATCTGGGATTTGGTGTGGGCGTGGACTATCAGCACCGCAACCTGTTTAAGGGTGCCGAGGTGTTGAGTGCCAAGGCTAAGGTCTCCTACGAGAGCCTCTCGGGTAACGTGAGTGGATTGATCAATAACAATTATAGCGAATATTCGACCGAGCTGGGCATCACTTTCCCCAAGTTTATGGCCCCGTTCCTCAAGCGCTCGTTCAAGCGCAAGATCCAGGCCTCCACGGCCTTTACGCTCAACTTGGATTACCAGGCGCGCCCCGAGTACACGCGAGTTATCGCTGGCGGTGGTTGGCGTTACCAGTGGACCGAGCGCAGCCGTCGCATGTCCCACACGTTGACGCTTGTGGACGTGAGCGTGATCAGTGTGCCCAAGTTGAACGAAACGTTCTTTGACCGCATCAACACATTGCTGCAATACAGTTACAAGGACCACTTGATCATGAGGATGGGCTACAACTTCTACCGCACCAACAAGGCCGAGATGAACGTGTTGCAGATGGGCCGTTTCCAGCGCAATGTGTTTACCATCAGAGCCAATGCCGAGACTGCGGGCAACTTGCTCTATGGCCTGTCCCACATCACAGGGCAGAAGGCCGCCGCCGATGGCAGCTACAAGGCGCTGGGAATCCGTTATTCGCAGTATTTCAAGGCCGATGCCGACTATGCGATAACGCACAACATCGATCGCAGGCAGTCGATTGCCTTCCACGTGGGGGCTGGTATTGCCATCCCCTATGGCAACAGTGACGTGTTACCCTTTGAGAAACGATTCTATAGCGGTGGTGCCAACAGCGTGCGCGGCTGGGGCGTGCGCACCCTGGGACCTGGTAGCTACAACAGCAATAATGACCTGAACAACTTCATCATTCAGTGTGGAGACATCCGCTTTGACGTGAATCTTGAGTATCGAGCCAAGTTGTTCTGGGTGGTGGAATTGGGCTTGTTCCTGGATGCTGGTAACATCTGGACCATCAAGGACTATGAGGATCAACCGGGCGGCGTGTTCAAGTTCAATAAGTTCTATGAACAGATAGCGGCCTCCTATGGCGCTGGCATCCGCTTGGACTTCAAGTACTTCCTCGTGCGTGTCGATATGGGTATGAAGGCCCATAATCCTGCCAGTGGGCAAGAGCACTGGCCGTTGCTGCATCCCAAGTTCAAGCGCGACAGCGAGTTCCACTTCTCGGTGGGCTACCCCTTCTAGACGGGGCTGTGTCATAATTGATAAGTTGCAATTCTAACCGCCCTGCGGGCGGGAAATTATTCAAATTATAATTAAATTGATATAAATATAAAATAATAATTAATTTTAATTTAAAAATTTGATAAATTTCCCGTGCGTTAGCACGGTAATATTATTGAGTCGCAATTATGTCACAGCCTCTATGACCTGGTCGTCCCTAACGGGACTTTCCCCGGATACCAATAAATACAAATTTTTTGTTTGATTTGGCTTCGCCTAAAGGTTCTTGGCCGTTAGGCCGATTAAAAACATGATCGGAATGATGACACACCCACTTGATGGATAGGTGATGGTTACTAGGCTACGGCGAAGATGATGATCAGTTCGGCAATGAGGACGCGCATAAACATCGTCAAGGGATAGACCGTGGCATAGGCAACGGCGGGGGCATCATTGCCCGCTGTGGTGTTAGCATAGCCCAGAGCGGGCGGGTCGGTCGTGGCACCAGCGACGACACCCATGATCGTGCAGTAGTTGAGGTGCATCTTGCCGCGAGCAACGATGACGGCTACGAGCAGCGGGATGATAGTGATGAGGAAACCATAAAGCACCCACATCGCACCATTGGCGCTCAGGATGGTTGATACAAACCTGCCACCGGCAGCAATGCCCACCGAGGCCAGGAATAGGCACAATCCCAGCTCACGCAGCATCAGGCTGGCCGCCGTGCTGGTATAGGTCACCAGCTTGACCTTGTGTCCATAGCGGCCAATGAGAATGGCCACTACCAGTGGACCACCAGCAAGGCCGAGCTTCATGGGCACCGACATGCCGGGCAGCATGATGGGTATGGACCCCACGAGGATGCCCAGAAAGATGCCGATGAACATCGTGAACAGGTTGGGATGGTCCAGACGCTTGTAGCTGTCGCCCAAGCGTTTGCCCAGACGGTCCACATCCTCCTCGCGGCCCACGACGGTGAGACGGTCTCCCACTTGCAACGACAGGTTGGGGCTGGCCAGCAGCTCCACACCGGCGCGGTGGATGCGGGTGACGTTGACCTTGTAGCCCTCGCGCAGGCGTATGGATCCAATCTTGTGGCCGATAATGTCGTTGCGGGTGACGACAATGCGCTTGCTCACGATACCATGAGGTGCGGTCTCGAGCTTCCAGTCAAAATCGACGTGAGGACCGATGATGGCATTGAAGATTTCCTCGTCGTGAGCGCTCATGACGATGCGCATCACGTCGTCCTTGCGGATGATGGTCTCGCCCTGCGGCAGCTCGACGGTGCCGTCGGCACGCTTGAGGCGTGAAATGGTGAAATTGTGGTCGATGATGGCGTGCAGGCTAGTCAGGGTCTTGTCAAAGATGAGCTTGTTGGTCACGCGATAGGTGACAACGTGGGGCTTGAGCTGGCTGTCTTCTTTCTCGCGCTCGATGTC
Organism: uncultured Prevotellaceae bacterium; assembly: GCA_947165485.1. Lineage (GTDB taxonomy): Bacteria > Bacteroidota > Bacteroidia > Bacteroidales > Muribaculaceae > Sodaliphilus. Next base: position 24,060 of record CAMVAP010000005.1, on the reverse strand, counting down.
GTTGATCTCCTTCTCGACGTTGATATTGAACAGCATCTTGACGATGATCATCGACAGGATGATGCCAATCACGCCCAGCGGATAGGCAGCGGCATAGCCCAGCGACATCGACTCGTTGAGGTCGCCCGCACGGTTGCCCACTGTCTCGATGAGCGCCTGCTGGGCAGCACCCAGTCCGGGCGTGTTGGTCACGGCGCCGCTCATCACGCCCACCAGGTCGGTGATGGAGATGTTGCCTGCGATGAAGTATATGGCTAGGGCTACCACCACGTTGAGGCCCACGATGAGCATCGCGATGCCGTTGAGTTGGATGCCCTCATGCTTGAACGACGAGAAGAAACTGGGGCCCACTTGCAGACCGATAGAGAAGATAAACAGGATGAGTCCAAATTCCTGTATGAACTTGAGGGTTGCAGGATCAACCTCGATCCCAAGGTGGCCGGCTAAAATGCCACAAAACAGCACAAACGTGGCACCCAGCGAAATGCCGAATATCTTGACCTTGCCCAGCATGACGCCAATGGCGATGACGATGGCATAAATCAGGATGGTGTGTGCCACACCGTTGCCTATCCATAAATCAGTGAACCAGTTCATTGTCTTCTAGGTTTTTTAGTTTTCAGTTTTTCAGTTTTTCAGGAGATGCCGATGCCGTTTTCCACGATGTTGAGAATATCGACGGGGTTGTTGACGATGGCGTTGGCGTAGTACTCGACGAGTTCCTTCTTGCTGCGGAACCCCCATGTCACGCCCACCGAGTCGATGCAGGCCCGACGCGCCGTCTCCATGTCCACACCGCTGTCGCCCACATAGAGTGTGTCGGCCTTGGCCACGCCCGCCCTAGCCAGGATCGTGAATACCACGCTGGGGTCGGGCTTGACGTTGACACCCTCGCGGTGCCCCTCGATGGCGATGAAATCAATGTCGGGGTAGAAATGTGGAATGATCTTATCAACGGCTTTCTGGTACTTGTTGCTGGCCACAGCCATGATCACTCCCATGTCCCGCAGGTCTTGCAGCAGTTCGTGCATGCCGTTATAGGGTTTGGTGTAGTCGGTGCAATGCTCGTCATAGTATTGGATAAAATCGCCCAACACGCGGTCCACTGTCTCGTCGTCGCGGGCATCCTCGGGCAACACGCGGGTCATCAAGCGGCGCACTCCGTTGCCCACAAAGTAGGGGTAGCTGGCCATGCTGTGTGTGGCATAGCCATTGCGCTGCAGCGCATAGTTGGCTGCCTGCCCCAAGTCCTCGATGGTGTTGAGCAGCGTGCCGTCCAGGTCAAATATAACGAGTTTCTTCATGTTGTGTCTCTGTATTATTTGTTTTGAGACTGCAAAGGTAGTAATAAGTTTTTAGTTGTTGGTTTTTAGTTGTTAGTTTTTACAGGCATCGGTGGCGTGGCTCAATCATTAAGATGTGGTGATGGGGTGATTGTGAGGCAGGGGTGCAATCGTTTGCATGTTTTTTTGGAGAGGATTGGTTGGATTGGGTAGGGGCGAAATGGATAATAATCAGTAACTTTGAGCACGAAAAAACTTTTAACGTGCGGCGCAGTCGCCGCCCTTGCCATCTGAATGACCAAAATTTATTAATAACTTTAAAAACAGGAAAAATGAAAAAAACGCTTACACTATTTCTCGCGCTTGTAGTGTCGATGATGGCACTACAAGCCAGTGCCGCGATGTATATCGTGGGCTCGGAACCGTTTGGCGGCTGGAAACCAGCTGATGGCGTTGCCATGACCAGCAATGGGAATGGCACCTACAGCTACACTGCCACCTTGAGCGGTGATGTGTACTTTGTGTTTGCCGATGGGCTAAGCAGCAGTTGGGACACCTTCAACAGCAGCTATCGTTATGGTCCGGCCACTGGTGACACACCTGTGACACTTGATACCTGGACGACGACCCAGAAGGCTGGAGACCATGGCGCCTATTACTTGAGCGGTAACGGAGGTGAATATGTGTTCACCTTTGATGAGACCAATCATCGCTTCAAGGTGACCAATGGCGCTGCTCCTGCTGCGAGCAGCCTGTACATCCTGGGTGAGGTGAATGGCAACACGTGGTCGCCCGCCACCGGGGTTGAGATGGATTATAATGAGGCTGGTGGCCTGTTTACGGCCACGGTGACCACCACTGGCGAGAATGAGGGCTACAGTTACTTCTCGTTCACGACCCGTCTGGGCGCCAACGCCGATGACTGGGACGGTATTGCCGGCTATCGATACGGTGCTGAGGGCAGTGAGGACTATCTGGTGACCGAGGACACCCAGATGCCGTTGCAAAGGGGTGAGACCGCCTTTAAAATTCCTGCTGGAACCTGGAAGTTTACCGTGAGCCTCACGAGCGGTTATCTGGTCGTCGAGAATGAGGGCGGCACGCCTGTTCCGCACCCCACAGGCAACCTGTATATCCTGGGAGAGGCCAACGGCAACACGTGGGCACCCAATGTGGGCGTGATGTTGCCCCAGGACGAAACGACGGGCCTGTACAGCGCTCAAGTGACGTTCAATGGCGAGAACAGCGAGGAGGATGCCAACGTGAGCTACTTCTCGTTCACGACCAAGCTGGCTGAAGACGCCGATGACTGGGACGGCATTGCCGCCTATCGCTTGTCGCCTGTCGCCGACGAGGGTACCAACTTCTGGGTCACCTCGTCGATGCTGGGACAAACGATCCAGTTGAATGCCATGGGCGAGAACATCGATGTGGCCTTCCGCATTCCCGCCGGCACCTACACGATCACGGTGAACATGAACAACCTCACCTGTGTCATCACCCGCGACAGCGGCGGTGGCCCCGTTGCAGGTAAGGGATGGCCTGCCATGTATGGCGGTGTGATGTTGCAGGGCTTCTACTGGGACAGCTTCGATGCCACCCGCTGGACCAACCTGACCGAGAAAGCTCAGGACCTGGGTCAATACTTTGACGTGGTGTGGGTTCCCAACTCGGGCAGCATCGACGAGTTTGGCATGTCGCAGAGCATGGGTTATATGCCCGTTTACTGGCTCAAGCACAACACCATCTTTGGTACCGAGAACCAGTTGAAGGAGATGATCTCGACCTTCCACGAGCACAACACCAGCGTGATGATGGATATGGTGCTTAATCACAAGAGTGGCAAGACCGGCTGGGTGGACTTCCCCGAGGAGACGGTGACGGGTCCCGTGACAGGTGATACCTATAGCCTGAAGTGGAGCCTGGCCGACATCTGCCGCACCGACGAGTGCGTTGGAGGCGGATATGCCGCAACGGGAGCTCCCGACGAGGGCGAGGACTTTGACGGCAGCCGTGACTTGGACCACACGAGTGCCAATGTGCAGAAGAACGTTAAGGCTTACCAGAAGTTCTTGATGCAGGAATTGGGCTACGATGGCTTCCGCTACGATATGTGTAAGGGTTTTGCAGGCTACTATGTGGGCTTGTATAATAAGGAGAGCCAACCCACATTCTCGGTGGGCGAGTACTGGGACGGCAATGCCGAGACCCTGCGCTGGTGGCTGGAAAGCACTAAGCAGGATGACCGCATCCAGAGCGCCGTGTTTGACTTTGCGTTGAAGTACCCGATGCAAGCCGCATTTGGTGGCGGCACGTGGAGCGCCCTGAACGATAAGGGCCTTGCAGCCGACTTGAACTATCAGCGCTACTCGGTTACCTTTGTCGATAATCACGACACGGGTCAAAACACCAACTATGATTGCTTGAAGACCAACATCATGCCCGCCAACGCCTTTATCCTGGCGATGCCTGGTACCCCGTGTATCTTCTACAAGCATTACAACGTCTATACTACCGAGATCAATAACTGCATTAAGGCACGCCGCGCCGCTGGTGTTCACAACCAGAGCGCAATTCTCACCCAGCAGGAGAGCAACGGCGGTTACATCCTGGAGACACAGGGTACCCGTGGCAACCTGTACGTGCAGGTGGGCGGTGCCACGGCCAACGGTTGCCCCTACGGCTACGAACTCGTTCAAGCGGGTGATGGTTATGCGATGTATATCACCTACGGCATCGACTGGCGCCATGTGGGCAAGGATGGCCGCATCCTGGGTTATCCCGTCGTGAGCAAGCAGGCCGGCAACTATGTGGGCAGCGTGGATCTGACCGTGGCTCCCAACGCCACTGGCACGACCCTCGTCTATACCACCGACGGCAGCATTCCCACCGCCACGAGTGCCACGATCACGGCCTCGACAGCGATGACCTTTACCGAGAGCACCACGCTCAAGGTGGGTGTTCTCAATGGCGACCAGGTGGAGAATGTCGAGGAATACATCTACACGATCACCGATGAGGCCACCACGGGAATCAACGTCTATGTCAAGACCTCGATGAGCAAGGCCTATATCTGGGCTTGGACCGGTGAGGGCAGTGTGACGGGTAACAACTGGCCCGGCAAGGCCATCAGCAGCCTGGACAAGGTGACCGTCAACGACATCGAGTGGTACCGTCTGCACGTGGATGCCGACCAGGTTTCGGTCATCTTTAACAACGGAGACGGAGGCTTTGAGAACCAGACTCAGACCATCGACGTGACCCGTGATGCCTTCTTCATCTATCCCAACAGTGAATTGACGGGCTTGAACTATGCCGCTGCCGACACCTATCTGGATGTGACCGAGCGGTATGCCGGAGCTGGTTCAGCAAGCTATGAGAAGGTTTATGTGCTGGGTAACATCAACCGCACCGGTTGGGCTGCCAACAACGGCTACGAGATGACGACCACCAATGGCGAGAAATACACCGCAACCATCGACTTTGTTGACCCCTACGGTGGCTACAGCTACTTCAGCTTCACCACGGCTCTGGGCTCGGCTGCCGATGCATGGAGTGAGATCGCATCTAGCCGCATGGGTGCCACCAGCAACAACTTCCTCATCAACGAGGCGCGCCTGGGTACCAACCTGAGTGTTGTGCCTGGTGAGAACTCCTTCAGGGTAGCCACCGGCAAGTACAACCTCACGCTGTACCTGAGTCAGGGCATCCTGGTAGTGGATAAGTGGACCGAACCCGTCGTAGTGATGCGCGGTGATGTGGATCAAGACGGTGAGGTGAACATCTTGGATGTCACGGCTCTCATTGACTACCTGCTGAGTGGAAACGCCAGTGGCGTGAATATGAAAAATGCCGATTGCAACGAGGACGGTGCGGTGAACATCGAGGATATCACGGGTCTCATCGACTACCTGCTCTCGGGCAACTGGTAATTGAAGTTTCGTCGCTGTTGCGTGACTCAACAGCTAGCATAATAACCGCCCTGTCGGGTGGGAAAAATCAAGTTTTTAAAGTGGTTTGTCCACTTTAAAAACTTGATTTTTTTATTGAACTTAGTGCCTTTGCATCTTGGCGTGAGTTTTTTTAGTAATTTTGCGGTCAGTGATGGAGAAGCAGTACGAGAATATCATTATCGGTATTGACCCGGGGACCAATGTCATGGGTTATGCCCTGCTGGGGGTGAACGGCAAGAAGCCCGAACTCATCGTCATGGGCGTGCTGCGGCTCAACCGCATGGAGGATCACTACATGCGACTGCGGCATATCTATGAGCGGGTGAGCGGCGTGATTGACGAATACCTGCCCGACGAGATGGCGATTGAGGCGCCATTCTACGGCAAGAACGTGCAGTCGATGCTCAAGTTGGGTCGTGCCCAGGGAGTGGCGATGGTCGCCGCGCTCAACAGGGAAATCCCCATCACAGAGTATGAGCCCCGCAAGATTAAGATGGCCATCACAGGCAATGGCGCTGCCAGCAAGGAACAAGTGGCGCTGATGGTGCAACGCACGCTGGGCATTGCTGAGGCAGAGATGCCCGCTCTGCTCGATGCCACCGATGCTTTGGCAGCCGCGCTGTGCCACTTCTATGAGCGCAACAAGCCTTTTCAGGGCAAGGGCAGTAAATCCTGGAAATCCTTCATCGCGCAGCATCCTGACCGGGTGAAGAAATGATACACCTCATATAAAATTGATCATAAAGAGTTTAGCGCCTTGGCGCCTTAGCGTGAAGTACTATTCGCAGAATTGGTGACCAGAAAGGTGCCGAAGATTGAAAAAAAGTTAAATATCAGGCATTTGTGCCGATGAGTGCTTGTCATGTGGTTGAGAATGAGTACCTTTGTGAATAATGCTGGAAAAGGTGTCATTACTATCTCACATTACATGGTCAAGTGAATGAGTCGATGTGACACATTTTTCTTAGGTTTCAATCAGATCATGACCTCATTGTATAACTCTAAATAACTACAAGAAGATGAAAAGGTTAACGTTCTTATTTTGTGCCCTGATGTGGGTCGCTGTCTTTCCTGCTTGGGCAGCGCCAACGCTAACAGTTCACCCCGAGAGGTTGATCTATGAGTGTGAGACTGGACGTTCTTATTATCAGTCATTCACTGTAAGCGCTACCGATTTGACCGAGGACTTGACGCTCACGATGTTTGGTGACACCCACACCTTCATGATGGACAGAACGACCATCACAGCCCAGGAGGCCATGGCTGGTGTGACTGTCAAGGTGCGTTATGCGCCCATGGCCGACGGCGAGTATGAAGGCCGCATCTGGATCACATCAAGCGAGGTGAAGGGCTCTGTGCTATTGAAGGGAACTACCGCCGCATTGCCCTACATTGTCACCGACACGACGGAGCTTTACTTGACTTGCCCTTCAGAAGGCATAGCCTCGGCGACTTTTAATGTCACGGGTGGCAACCTGGAGGAGAGCATTTGGCTGATTCTTGAGGACCATCCATCGGGCGCCTTCAGCCTCGACAGGACCAGCATCCCGCTCAACCAGACGGGCGACACCACTACGGTCACGGTATTCTATCGTCCCCAAGAGGTGGGTTGCGACACGACCACGATTCTGGTGTGGAGCCATTATGCCAACGATATTATCATCAAGTTGTATGGCATGGCGACACCCAGCGAGAGAAACTATTACCTGATGTGCATGGCCGATGTGTTAGATGTGGAGAAGGGGGAGAGAGAAGGAGAGTATGAGTTGACACCCGCTCAGCCCTCGCGGTGTGGTCACCTTGCCACTTGCCAAGACGCGGGAGGATCGATTGTCTTGAATTGGCACAATGGCCTCATGTACATGATGGTTGACCGGGATAACATGACGGCGCGGATGTACTATAACAGTTCCCAGGAGACTGCTACGTCAATCGATGGATCCCTGAAGACCACCACAGTGACCCGTTATTACCTCGATGGCGCCGAGTGCCTGGACGACTTGCAGCATGGTCCCTACGATGTGGAGGGCCGCATTCGAGCCGATGGGTCAATAGCGTTTGATGACTTTGTTGTCACAAGTGTGAGGGAAGTGACCGTTGTCAATACCATGACCAACAAGGTGGTGTCGACAAGCACGACACAATCCACTCAGCTTTACCGCAACATGGTACTGGCCAAGCCCAATGGAACGCATCGCTGCAGCACGCCACCAGAACCCGATCCAGGAACAGTCTCGCCGATGGCAAACATTGCACCAGGTGGCAATTCCTTCATTGACCCCACGGTTATCCCATTCAATCAGCGGTTTGCTCAAGTTTACATCGAGCAGCAGGAGGACACGGTGATGGTGTGGAACCTCTATAACATGGGTGGATGCAACCGCATCGTGCTGGACAACGGCTTCTTTGACTGGGCATGGCAAGCGTGTGGCTACAAGGATGATGGTGGCTGCTGGTACAATTACACGCCTTATCGCTCCTACACGCCCGAAGGCGAAGTGATGCTGACGGTGGTGACCTATCTGCACCGGTTGCGTGGCGTGAAAGGCAAAGCGACGGCAAGTGCCCTCACGTGGGGGAACACGACCTTTGGTGACGGTAATGGCCTGTGGTCAAGCAGCACCTTCTGTGACAATGTGTTGTCCTATAACAGTGGTGAAGAAGCCTTCGTGTGCGAGGAAACGCAATGGAGCGTCGATGATGTGGCTCAATTGGTTGACGGTCTCTTGACCGAGGACCCCGTGCTGCTCACCCATCCCGCCAGTGACCCTAATGATGATGGCCAAGTGGATCTGGGCGATATCACGAGTCTTATCGACATCCTGCTGACCAAGACCCGATGATGGGTCGGGTTTTCATCACTGCTTTCAATTATCGATTAGAAATCATTGCTGCCTGAAGGGGTTGCTGCTGTGAGTGACCCCTTTCAGGGCTCGATTTGGGTATCGACGGTTTGGCGCTGTGTCATCATGCTATGCTTGCAATATGATCCGTGCTTTGCACCGAGAACCTTTAGCTCATGCCTGCCTCTACTCTTTTTTCAAGTTGAGAGGTTTTTCGGCTGGCGATTTGGTGAATAGTTGGGTGACATGAAGATGAAAGTGAACGGAATCTAACAAAAGTTAAAAAAGGGCCGTGTGATGATGAACTATTGGAATCGGTAGATGCTAATTGGATGTAAATGAGTACCTTTGCGGGCAAAATAACAGGAAAGAAGAATGTCTTTACATATATATAGCATACCTTACAGGTTAACTTGTGGCGGTGAAGAGGTGCACTTGCATCATCAACCCTGCGATTTCTTGAGGTCGCTATCACTGGCAGCGCTGCGTTAGACGGAGATTCCCGCTAATGTGGCGCGAACTGTTTTTTATGGGCTAGGCTTTTCTTATTTGTTGTATTATTAATTTTATAAATCAAAATTCGTTATGTTTAAACAAACATCTTTTATTGTCTTGCTAGTAGTGTTGTGTTGTGTTTCTTTGACGGCTGTTGCCCAGGGACTGCCCCGTAACGTGCCGACGGGAATTGTTGATGAGTACCCGTTTGGCGATCTGAATTATGACCGAGAGGTGAATCTTGCCGACATGAATGTGCTGCTCGGTGTGATCATGGGTGAAGAGCCCCCCGTCAAGCCAGTGATTGGGCCCAACATGAGCATTGCCGAGTTCAAGGCCAAGCATTGGCAGGACGGTCGCTACTATGCCGACACCATCACCCAGGATGAGATTATCCATGGCTGGGTCGTGTCTAGCGACGAGTCGGGCAACATCTACAAGACGCTCTATATCATGGATGAGTCGGGTGCGGGGCTGGCCATCTCGATCAACAAGAATAACCTGTACCGGGATTACCCCATCGGGCAAGAACTCATTCTACCGCTCAAGGGCTACTGGGTGGGTAAGTTCAACGGCATGCAAGTGGTGGGATATCCGATGTGGTATTCAGCGGGCAACACATGGGAAATGACCTTCCTGCCCCAAGAGACGTGGCAACAGATGGTGATACTCAATGGCGACCCCGACCCGTCGAGGGCGGTGCCCACCGAGATCACTCTGGAAGAGATTGCCGACAAGACGGATGCCGCGACCATGCTCAAGTATCAGGGTATGCTCGTGAGACTCAAGAACGTGAGCTTCAAGGATGCCGACGGTGTGATGACCTTCTCTGAACCCTCATCATCAACGAGCCGTTTCCTCGTTGATGATGAGGGGCACATGCTCGTCGTGTACAACAGCAATTATGCCGACTTCAAGGGTGACATCCTGCCGTGGGGCCAGGTGGACGTCGTGGGTGTGCTGGGTTGCTATAACACCACATGGCGGCTCTACCTGCGTGACCGCGATGACGTGGTGGGCGGCAATATCACTCCGCATGAGCCCGAGGCCGACCCCGTAACCTCGCTCAACGAAGGTTTTGATGTCTCGTTGCCCCAGACTTGGTATAATGTGATCGTGAGTGGTGACAAGAGATGGTACCAGACTGTATTTCAAGAGAACGGCTATGCCGCAGTGACTGGCTACAAGGGTGCTCTGCCCCCGTTTGATACCTGGTTGATCACCCCTCCAGTGGATATCAAGAATGCCGTCAACAGGACCTTGTCGTTCCGCACCGAGGTGGCGGGCTATGGCAGCACCACTTCCCGACTGGAAGTCTATATCCTTAATTCTTTAGACCCGGCAACGGCGACCGTGAAGGTGAAATTGGATGCCGCATTGGCTACCCCAACCACTAACGGCCCTACTTATAGCGGCTGGTGTGAATCGGGCGACATTGACTTGAGCCAGTGGGCCGACGGAACGTATTACATCGGCTTCCGCTACCAAGCCACCCAGGATGCCAACTATGCCACCTGGTGCCTCGATGACGTGAAATTTGGCATCGCACGGTAATCGATGGCCATGAGTAGGCCAAATGTTAAATGTTAAATCGGTTGATGTTAATAAAATCTTCATCATTCTTTTTGGTCGGGTGGAAAAAATAGAGTAATTTTGTGCTCGATTTATAAAAAGAGTCCAAGAAGAAGTGTTGAGGCATATCTTTGGCATACCTTTCAAGATATCTTGTCGCGGTGAGGCTACAAGCCAGTTTCATAACCCGTTACAAGAGAGGGATTCTAGCGACACACGCGCCACACTAGAAGGTAGAAGTACCCCTAGTGTGGCGCGAACTCTTTTTTAAAAATGATAATCAAATGAATCAATTTTTTAATAATTAATAATTACTAATTCATTCACTAAAACAAATTATTAGTATGTTGAGAACAGTTAAGCTTTTGGCCTTGGTTGCAATGCTGGTTGTGGCATTGTCGGCAAGTGCCCAGGTGACGACTTCGGCGCTGTCCGGTGTTGTGACCGATGAAAATCATGAGGCGATGATCGGTGCAACGATTACCGCCTTGCACACGCCCTCGGGCACTCAGTACAACGCCGTCACTAACATTGACGGTCGCTACTCCATCAAGGGTATGCGTCCCGGTGGCCCCTACACCGTGACGGTGAGCTACATCGGTTATCAGACTCGTCGAGTTGAGGATGTCACCTTGCAACTGGCTGAGACCTATGACCTGAATGTGGACATGAGTGTTGACGCTAACACCCTGGGTGAGGTGGTTGTTACCAGCGAGGCTACCAAGTTCCGTGCCGAGAAGACTGGTGCTGCCACTAACATCAACAGCACCCAGATCACCAACCTGCCCACTGTTACCCGCAGCTTGACCGACGTTACCCGTCTGTCGCCCTTCGGTGGCAATGGCATGAGCTTTGGTGGTACCGATGGTCGTCTGGCCAACTTCACGGTCGATGGTGCAAACTTCAACAACAACTTTGGTCTGAGCGACAACCTGCCCGGTGGTGGTAACCCCATTAGCATCGAAGCCATCGAGGAGATGCAGGTGGTTGTTTCGCCCTATGATGTGCGTCAGACCAACTTCATCGGTGGTGGCGTGAACGCGATCACCAAGAGTGGTACCAACACCTTCCGCGGCAGTGCCTACATCTATCACCGCAACGAGAACCTGCGTGGTGACGCTGTTGACCGTTTCCAGATTGCAGGTGCCCGCGACAAGGATCAGGTGACTACCTATGGCTTCACCTTGGGTGGCCCGATCTGGAAGAACAAGATCTTCTTCTTTGTCAACGGTGAAATGACCAAGCAGCCCACCATCGTCAACCGCTATCGCGCCAGCGAGGACGGCGTGGGCGATGATGAGCGCTATATCTCTCGCACGACCCTTAGCGACCTGGCTCGCGTGAGCGATTTTGTGAAGAACAAGTATGGTTATGACACGGGTTCCTATACCAGCTTCCCTGCCGACGAGAACAACTACAAGTTGCTGGCCCGCTTGGACTGGAACATCACCAACGACCACCACTTGTCGCTGCGTTACAACTACACCAAGAACCGCTACTGGTCCAACCCCAACGGCACCTCGATGGACGGTGGAACACGTATGCCCAACTACCGTGTATCGGCCTACTCCTTCTCGTTTGCCAACTCGATGTATGGCATGGACAACCTGGTGCACTCGTTTGCCGCTAACTTGAACAGCCGCCTGGCCGACAACCTGTCTAATGAGTTCCTGGCCACTTACTCCAAGCTGGATGACATCCGCGCCACCAACTCGAGCGAGTTCCCCTTCATCGACATCACGATGACCGATGAGTATGGCAACAAGGACAACTACATGGCTCTGGGTTATGAGTTGTTTACCTGGAACAACGCCGTTCACAATACCATTTGGAACCTGCGTGACGATGTTACCTGGTACTATGGTAACCACAAGATCATGGGTGGTCTCACCTTTGAGCACCAGATGGCCGACAACCAGTACATGCGCAATGGTACCGGTTACTACCGTTACAACAGCGTGGATGACTTTATCAACGGCGCCGTTCCCGAGGTCGTTTGCTTGACCTACGGTTACGGCAGTGAGACCAAGCCTGCTGCCCGTGTGCAGTTCAACAAGGCTGGCCTGTATGTACAGGACGAGTGGAATGTGACCCGCAACTTCAAGTTGACCTATGGTCTGCGTCTCGACGGTCTGTTCTTCAACAACGGTGACCTGCTCACCAACAATGCCATCCTGGCTCTTGACTATTATGACAAGAACGGCGACGTTCGTCACATCGACACCGGTAAGTGGCCCAACAGCAACCTGATCGTTCAACCTCGCGTGGGCTTCAGCTGGGACGTATTGGGTAATAACACCCTCAAGCTGCGTGGAGGTTCGGGTCTGTTCTCGGGTCGTCTGCCTCTGGTATTCTTCACCAACATGCCCACCAACGGTGGTCTGGTACAGTATCAGGCACAGCTCAATGGCAACACCAAGATCGGTGGCCTCGACAAGGATGGTAATTATGTTCCCACCCGTGGCTATGAGAACTACAGTGGTGCTTACACTACCGATGCCAAGGGTAACCGCTATATCGACATGAGCCAGTTTGCTGGCGGTCTGGTGACCGACGCCAATGGCAATGCCTCGATCAACGCCCTGCGCGACAAGCTCATCGGCATGGGTTATCCCGAGAACGTGACCAGCGACATGGGTACCGTTCCCTCATCGATCTCGGCTGTAGATCCCAAGTTCAAGATGCCGATGGTGTGGAAGAGCTCACTGGCTGTTGACTACAACGTGCCCGTATCGTTCCCCCTGAGCGTGACTGTTGAGGGTATCTTTACCAAGAACATCAACGCTGCCAGCATCAGTGACTGGAGTATGCCTGGCGTGGGTGGTTATGCCCGCTTCAACGGTGCCGACAACCGTCCGATCTTCCCCGCCGGTTTCCGTCGTGGTACCAAGGCCTTCGTTCTTGAGAACACCAGCCGTGGTTATGGTTGGATTGCCAACGTGACCTTGAATGCCCGTCCTGTTGAGTGGTTGAGCCTGATGGCTGCCTATACCCACACCGTGAACAAGGAAGTGACTGGTATGCCCGGCAGTGCTGCCGAGAGTGCCTTCACCTATGTTCCCACCGTCGAGGGTCCCAACAACATCAAGCTGCACAACTCGCAGTATGTTACTCCTGACCGTTTTGTCTTCTCGGCAACTGGTCACGACAAGAGCGGTAACCACTATGGCCTGATCTATGAGACCTGGCGTGGCGGTTACAAGTATTCCTACATGATGAACAACGACATGAACGGTGACGGTTACAACTACGATGCCATGTACATTCCCACCGATGCACAGGTCGAGAACGGCGAGTTCCGCTTCATCAACACCGACAGCAAGAACCGCTTCATGGACTATGTTCACAACAACAAGAGCCTGAAGAACCACCAGGGCGAGTATGCCGAGCCTTACAGCCTGTACAGCCCCTGGGTTCACCGTGTTGACCTGAGTTACAAGCATGACTTCTCGCTGAACGTGTGTGGCGCAAAGCACACCCTGCAGCTGAGCTTCGATATCAAGAACCTGATGAACCTGTTCAACTCGAGCTGGGGCGTGAGCAAGTATCTCAACCCCGAGATTGGCAGTGATCCCCGCCTGCTTAGGTATGAGGGCGTTGATGCCGAGGGTTATGCCACCTTCTCGACCAATCCTGCCATCAACAGCGACGTCAAGACCTTTGTTCCCAACAAGACGCTCGGTCAGTGCTGGAATGCTTCGATCGGTATTAAGTACATCTTCAACTAATTCAAAGTCACAGAATACACATCATTATGAAACTTAAATATTTTCTTTCGTTTTTTGCACTGGTCGCCCTGCTGTCAAGCTGCTCCGACGACAATGCAATGACTCTGCTCGATGAAATCCAGGTTTCGTCCTCCTATGTGAGCATCGATGTAAACGGTGGTTCCAACACAATTACCGTTAATGCCAAGGAGGCTTGGTCATTTGATGAGGCCGAACTTCCCGCCTGGCTCACCGTGAGCCCGATGAATGGCGGTGCTGGCGAGACCCAGGTGACCTTTACCGCACCTGCCGCCCCCGATGGCCGCAATACCGTGCTGCATATCGCATGTGCCGACAAGTCACAGACGGTCAACGTGATCCAAGGCCTCGCAGTGGTGCATAACGCAACCTGTGCCGAGGTTCTTGAGGGTCCCGAGAGCAAGAACTACCGCGTGACCGGTACTGTTGCCTCGATCGTGAACACGACCTATGGTAACTGGTATCTGCGTGACGAAACCGGTGAGATTTATATCTATGGTACCCTGGATGCCAAGGGCAATGAGAAGAACTTCCTGAGCCTGGGTCTTGAGGTGGGTGACATCGTTACCGTCGAGGGTCCCAAGAGCGTTTATAATGGTACTGTTGAGCTCGTTAACGTGACCGTTGTCAAGATTCAGAAGTCTCTGGTCAAGGTCGAGAGTTATGACCCCGCTGATGCCTTGATTCCCGTTGAGGGTGGTACGGTAGCCGTTAACCTGAGCTGCAAGACCAACAATGGTGTCTCGGTTGAGATTCCCGAGGAGGAGAGAAGCTGGTTGTCAATCGTGTCGGTAACGGGTGGCTCAGAGCCCGTAGTTACCTTCCGTGCCGCTGCCAACGCTGGTGGTGACCGTGCCGCTACGGTAGTCTTCTCGACCACCGACGACGATGGTAAGGTTTATACCGCCGAGGCCGAAATCAGCCAGAAGGGTTCGATCCAGGCATTGTCGATTGCCGACTTCCTGCTTGAGCCCACCGAGAACAACAAGTCGCTGTATCGCCTCACTGGTGTGATCACCAGCATCGCTAATCCCACCTATGGCAACGTTTATATCCGTGACTGGTCGGGTGAGGTTTATGTCTATGGCATCGGCGAGAAGGGCTTCTTTGAGACCACAGGCCTGAAGGTGGGTGACGTCGTTACCCTCGTGGGCACGCGTGGCGTCTATAAGGGCACCGACCAGCTGGTAAGCTCCACGCTGGAGGACAGCAAGACCGTGACCCCCATCAGCATCGACGAGTTCCTGGACAAGGAGGACAACGCTGATGTCTATTACATGCTCACGGGTAATATTACCGAGATTGTCAACGCTACCTATGGTAACCTCTATCTGGAGGATGAGACCAACACCGTCTATGTCTATGGTTGCTATCCCGGTTGGGGTGCTACCGGCGAGAACCGCAAGAATTGGCTCGCTACCGCAGGTATCACCGTGGGTGACAGGCTCAGCGTGATTGGTGTGAAATCGACCTACAATGGCACACCTCAGCTGGCCAACGGTATCTACTTCTCGCACGAGAAGGCCCAGTAACACATCTATTTATTCTAGAGTCCTGTTACTAAGCTTTACATTTCAATCATGAATTTAACCAGGGGGGAGTCACCATTACGGTGACTTCCTCCTCTATTTTCACGACAGTGCATCTAGCATTAACCTGAGCTATGTGACTGCCTTATTACCTCTGTAGATGAGTTGGTTGACTATTGGAAACGATGGGCTTGTGGACGGGGCACCGCAGAGCGGTGGCAATGTTGTTAGCCCATTGTGAGGCATACCGCGTAGCGGGGTGTCTCACTGTGGGTCTTGAATAAAACCGGTGTCGCACCTCGTAGGGGTGCGGTCTTCCCAACGAGAGTTGCACATTTCGATTATTATGATTACCTTTGTGGAAAATAATAGACATCATGAGCAAGACCGTCTCATTGCATCACATTGTTATCAATACTAAAAACCGACACATGACCATCAATGCCGGGCATGCCGAGGATATGTATCGTTTTATAACGAGTATTGTGAAGCGGAATGACTGTTATCTTTGTCGCATAGGTGGTATCGAGAATCATATTCACATGCTAATAGATCTGTCACCAACGGTTTCGTTATCTCATCTGTTGTGGGACATAAAGCGGTCAAGTAGTGATTGGGCCAAAAAGAGTGGGCTCTTTCCTGAATTTGTGGGTTGGGGCAAGGAGTATGGTGCCTTCTCGGTTTCTGATTCTCATCGTGATGCTGTCATACGTTATATTATGGGGCAGCGCGAACACCACAAGCGGGTGGATTTTGATGATGAGTATCGGCGATTGGCCGAGCGCAATGGGGTGGAGTGGAGCGAGTATATGCTCACATGATGTCGGCACAACCGCACGTCTTGCGACGTGCTTTCTCTGTGGGTCGGTGCCCACAGTGGAGCCCACCGCTAATAGCGGTGATCTCCACAATGGGTTAACGACATGGACTGGTCTTCGACCAGCCTTATCAACCCACCGTGCTGCTGTATGGCACATGAAGAAATGAAACAGACTGGCTGTACTCCAGGAACAGTTGACATGATAAAAAGAACTAACTGATATGACTACAAGATACATGATGAAGCGTGGATTATTTGTACTGCTGTTGTTGATAGCGGTGATGCCGATTCAGGGATGGTCGGCAGGACGTGAGAACTATACGGTGATTATTTCGCTGGATGGGTTGCGCTGGGACTATCTGGATGCCTATGACGTGCCCTTCATGAACCAGCTGGCGCGTGAGGGCGTCAAGGCGGTGATGCAGCCGTCATTCCCCAGCAAGACGTTCCCCAACCACTACACGCTGGCTACGGGGCTAGTTCCCGACCACCATGGCATCATTACCAACACCTTCTGGGACCGTGAACGGGGCGTGGAATTCTCGCTCGGGAATAAGGAAACGCGCAGCAAGGGTTATTATTACGGTGGCGACCCGGTGTGGCTCACGGCCAAGCGCCAGGGCGTAAAGACGGCGACGGTGTTCTGGGTGGGCAGCGATGTGGACATCCAGGGCGAGCATCCCACCTACTGGCGCGACTACCAGACCGAGCAACTCGATTTTCCGGGTCGTGTGGAGGAAATCATCAGGTTACTGAAGCTCCCCGAGGAGAAGCGCCCTCATCTGGTGATGGCCTACTTTGAGGAACCTGATCGCAGTGGCCACAATTATGGCCCCCTGAACCGCATGACCCGCCGTGCAATGGAGGATATGGACCTGCTGCTGAGCAACCTGTGGGCCCGCATCCAGCTGTTGCCCATCGCCAGCCAGGTGAACCTCATCATCACGGGCGACCATGGCATGACCAGCGTTGACCCCAAGCGCTTTGTCGATATCGATGATGTGCTGCCCAGGGGCTGGTACGAGCGTTTCTGCAACGATTATCCCACGCTCATCTATGCCAAGTCTCCAGAATACATCGATTCGATCTACAATGCCTTGCAGGGCGTTGACCACATCCGCGTGTGGAAACGCGGGGAACTGCCCGCCTATCTGAATTATGGCACCCATCCCAACATGGGCGATGTGGTGGTTCTGCCCGACGTGGGCTGGCTGTTTGCCGACAAGCCCTCAAAGACGCAGCGCGGCAGTCACGGCTTTGACCACACGGCAGCCGACATGCAGGTGGGTTTCCGAGCCATCGGTCCGGACTTCAAGCTGGGCTATGTGAAGCCCGATCGTTTCCGCAACGTGTGCATCTATCCGCTGCTTTGCCACTTGCTGGGCGTGGAACCGTCGCCCAACGACGGCACCCTGGACGAGGTGCGTGACATGCTGCGTTAAGAGTTTTTTTGACTCAATCATTGGAGAACTGCACTAAAAAACTTAAATTTGCAGGCTCCAATGACCAACTCATGAGGAGCGAGAACATGGATCTGGGTATTGCTTTCAGGTATTTCAAGAGAATTTATCATGAGGTGGCTGCACTGTCTCAACAGTCGGGTTACAGCCGCTTCTATCACCTGTTCGACTATCTGTCGGCGCTGGTGCGTCATGGCGCACACATCGACCAGTACATTGCAGGCGGTTTCTGGCGATATAGCAACCCCCTGCGTGGCAAGTGCCTGACCCACTACCGGCGCTTGGCCCTTGAACGCAAGTATAACGACCCGACCGATGTTCATTACTTCAAGAACAAACCCGAGTTTAATGAGTTTTTCAAGGATTATGTCCATCGTGGCTGGTTGTGGGTGAGAGAGGCCTCGTTTGAGGACTTCAAGGCTTTCCTTGCCAGTTATCCCTCGGTTCTCGCCAAGCCCGCTGGCGGCAAGCAGGGCGATGGCATCAGGATGCTGGAATGTGCTGGCATGGATGATGAAGGCCTGCGCCGCTTGTTCCAGACCTTGTGTGACGAGGATGTCTTGCTTGAGGAACTGATTGTCCAGCATCCCCTCATGGTGTTTGGCAACCGGTCGGTCAATACCGTCAGGGTGCTCACCGCTTGCCGTCCCGATGGTACCGCGCGGGTCATGAAGGCATTTCTCAGGGCCGGAGTGGGGGATACGCTGGTCGATAACACTGCCACTGGCGGGTACTACTATGAGGTGGATACCGCGCTGGGTATCGTGACATCAGGCGGAACCTCCAAGGCGGGTGACCTTGTTTATGTTCACCCCGGTACTGATATCGTGATGCTGGGGTTTAAAGTGCCCCGCTGGAACGAGGTGATGACGACCTGTCTAGAAGCCGCTCGGCGGCTCCCGCGTGTTGCGCTCGTGGGCTGGGATGTGGCCATCTCCAGTGAATATGTCCAACTGATAGAAGGCAATAACAGTGCCGACTACATCGGGTATGAGTTTGTGGGTTCCAACGGCTACTACGAGAAAATCAAGAACTTCATGGAAGGATAAAGGCCGCTAGAGTGCTGAGTTACGAGAATTCTGTGTAACTTTGCAGGTTGAAATTAAAAAAACATTCAAATCATAACAATAAAACTACAATGGCAAAACAGGAAGACGTTTTCAAGAAGATCGTGTCACACGCCAAGGAGTATGGCTTTGTGTTCCCTTCGAGTGAAATCTATGACGGCTTGGGCGCCGTGTATGACTATGCACAGAACGGCGTTGAGCTCAAAAACAATATCAAGCGTTACTGGTGGGAGGCCATGACCCTGCTGCACGAGAACATCGTGGGCATCGACAGTGCCATCTTTATGCACCCCACCATCTGGAAGGCCTCGGGCCACGTGGACGCGTTCAACGACCCCTTGATTGACAACCGAGACAGCAAGAAGCGCTATCGCGCCGATGTGCTCATCGAGGACGAGATCGGGAAGATCGAGGAGAAGATGAACAAGGAGTGTGAAAAGGCCGCCAAGCGCTTCGGTGACAAGTTTGACGAGGCAATGTTCCGCCAGACCAATCCCCGCGTGCTGGAGAACCAGAAGAAGCGTGATGAACTGCACGCCCGCTATGAGAAGGCCATGAATGATAACGACTTGGCCGAGTTGAAGCAGATTATCGTCGATTATGGTATCGTGGATCCCGTGAGTGGAACCAAGAACTGGACCGACGTGCGTCAGTTCAACCTCATGTTCAAGACCCAGATGGGTAGTAGCGCCGACTCGACGATGGACGTTTATCTGCGTCCCGAGACCGCCCAGGGTATCTTTGTCAACTTCCTGAATGTGCAGAAGACAGGCCGCATGCGCATCCCCTTTGGTATCGCTCAGATCGGCAAGGCCTTCCGCAACGAGATTGTGGCCCGTCAGTTCATCTTCCGTATGCGCGAGTTTGAGCAGATGGAGATGCAATTCTTTGTTCGTCCCGGTGAGGAGTTGAAATGGTTCGACTACTGGCGTGAGCAGCGCCTGCGCTGGCACAAGGCACTGGGCCTGGGTGACGAGAAGTACCGCTTCCACGACCACGAGAAGCTGGCCCACTATGCCAACGCTGCCACCGACATCGAGTTCAAGATGCCGTTCGGCTTCAAGGAGGTCGAGGGTATCCACAGCCGCACCGACTTTGACTTGAGCCAGCATGCCAAGTTCTCGGGCAAGAAGATCCAGTACTTTGACGCCGAGCTCAACGAGAGCTACACTCCTTATGTCATCGAGACTTCGATCGGCGTGGACCGCATGTTCCTGTCGGTAATGTGCTCCAGCTACGAGGAGCAGCAGCTCGACGGCGGCGACACCCGAGTGGTGCTCCACCTGCCCAAGGCCCTGGCTCCCATCAAGTGTGCCATCCTGCCGCTCGTGCGCAAGGACGGCATGCCCGAGAAGGCTCATGAGATCATGAACCTGTTGAAGTTTGACTTCGCTTGCCACTACGAGGACAAGGATACCGTCGGCAAGCGCTATCGTCGCCAGGATGCCATCGGTACCCCCTATTGCATCACCGTCGATGGCCAGACGCTGGAGGACAACACCGTCACCCTGCGTGACCGTGACACCATGCAGCAGGAGCGCGTCGCCATTGCCGACCTGCCCGCTATCCTGGCTCGCGAGTGCAGCCTGAATAATGTGTTGCGCAAGTTGATGTAGTTTTCTTTAAGGCATTAGGTTTTAGGTGTTTTAGGCTTTAGGTTTTAGGTTTTAGGCTCTAGGTTTTAGGCTTTAGGCTTTAGGCGCTAGCAGTTTGCGGATGCCAACTAACAACTAACAACTAACAACTAACAACTAATGCCCAAGTTTAACACCAAGAATAATGAAGAAGTTTTTCTATACCGTCATCATGGCAGTCGTGGCCATCACGATGCTGAGCTCTTGCCTGGGCAAGGCCGTCGAGGATGAGTACAAGGACTGGCGTGAGAGCAATGACGCATGGTTCAGCCAGCAGGTGGCATCGGGGCAGTACACGATGCTTACAGCCAGTTGGGACCCGTCGGCTCGTACCCTTATCCGCTGGCACAACGACACCATGTTGACCAAGGATCACCTCAAGCCGCTGATTAGCTCGACCGTTGATGTGAAGTACAAGTTGAGGCGGTATGATGGAGTGGCTGTCGATTCTTCCTATAATCAGACCACCCCTGCCGATAGTATCTATCGCTCGATATTGAATCAGAATGTGGAGGGATGGATGATTGCCTTGACCCACATGCATGTGGGCGACAGTTGCACCATCGTTATCCCTTATCAGCAGGGTTATGGCTCCTCCAAGAGGAGCGATGACTTGCTGCCTTACACCAACCTCATCTTTGACCTGAAGTTGGTTGACATCTACAAGTACAGGACCAACTGACGCAGTTGATCCTTAACACAAAGGAATCCCCTCGGGCACTACCGCCCAAGGGGATTCCTTTTAATCTATAGGCTAGTTTTCAGTTGTTGGTTGGCACCCGCAAACTTCTAGCACCTAAAACCTAAAACCTAAAACCTAACGCCTAAAGCCTAAAGCCTAAAGCCTCAGCGACAGCTGATAATTGTAGTACTTCTCGTTGCCGGTGATGTCCTCAACGACCTGGATAAACGGCGGGAATTCCACCTCGTCGCCCTCCTTGATGCCTTCGAGCTCCAGAATCTGCATACCCAGCTTGGGCTCAATATAGGTGTCGATCTCGAAGTAGTGGTTTTTCCACACAAAGCACTTGCGCATCTTGCTGATGGGGTTGCGGTTGGGGTCGGCCAGTTGCAGCAGATCGACGTATTGCTGGGCAGTGATGCGGCGTTCGGTCTCGATGGTCTTGTCGCTGCTCACCGTCTTCTTGATGGTCTGGAAATAGACATAGCTGCCCTGCCAACCACGCTTGCGCACGCGCATCTCGGTGCCTGGCTCGCTCAGCAGGTAGGTCTGGGTGATCTCGCTCTCGGTGTAGTCGGGGATGTCGCCCGTCACCTTGACGATGTACTTGCGCTCCTGCTCGATGGGGCTGGGTACGCCCAGCACCGTCGAGATTTCGTTGAGCACCTGGCGCAGCTTGTCATCAAAGTCCATGTGGTTGCCGATCACGCGCAGGTGGGGGTGACCCGTCCAGGCGCTCAGCACCTTGCGGTCGAGCTCGCGGGCCAGCTCCACGTCCTCGCTGCGGAACTTGTTGTTCTCGTTGGTATAGAACTGCTCGGCACCGGCGGCAGCGGTCACCATGTGCAGGATGGCCTCGTAGCGGGCATCGCGCAGCTTCACGGTGTTGGTGCCCATCTCCTCGGTCAGCGCTTCCCAGATTTCGGGCGAGACGTATGCGCTGATGTCCATCGTGCCACGGTCACACACGATGAGCACGGGCTTGCTGCACTCGCTGGCCATCTTGGAGAAGTGGTCCTCCAGTGCCAGCTGGATGTTGAGCGTCGATTTCTCGGCTTCAAAGAACAGGGCCTTGTTCTGTGTCAGGTAGTTCACGCCCGCGCTGCTGAACATCGTGGGTACCTCGGGAATGGCAAACACCTGGAAACCCAGGCCGCTGAAGTGCTCGATGATCCTTGCCATAGCCGTCGTCTTGCCGGCGCAGGGGCCACCCGTCAACACAATCTTAGTGATTCTATCGGTCATTTGGTCGATATTAATGAGTTTTCTTCTGTTGAGTTACTGTAAATGGTCGGTTAACAAACCAAATGTCAAAGATACACCCATTTCCCGACCCCCACAACCTTTTCTCCCTAAAAGATGTGAAAATTTAAATTGTGGTCTATTAGTCGTTTCAGTGTTTTTGCTTCAGCAATGCTTTTAACACATCAATATTCTGCTTCTCTTGCTGGGTAAACTTATGCTTGGGCCCAAATGTGGCATTACCAGCCTGTAACGCCTTGTTAGCATACTCGAGGGCGGCCTTGTAATTCTTCAAGTGATAGTAACAGGAACTCAGGTTATGGTAGTTTTCGGCGGTAATTGTATTGATGGCTCCTATCGTCTTCTCAAAACCATCCTTTGCGCTTAACAAATAGGGTAAGGCTTTGTTGTAGTTATGCTTTTTGTGACAGTAGATATATCCGATGCTTCCCTGGGCTTTGGCCACATCCAATTGCATGCTGGCATCGGTTTTATCATAGACGTCTAGGGCCTTGAGAAGATACACTAATGCCTGGTCGTGCTGTCCGAGGTTGAGCAGTGAATAGCCGATATTATAGTTGGTCGTGGCTACTCGTTGATGCTCGGCACCAAATGTTTTTTGATAGATGTCCAGTGTCTTGAGGTAATGCTCCAATGCCTTGTCATGCTGGCCGAGGTTGCCCAGAATGTACCCGATATTGAAGTTGATCACCGCAACCGACGGATGCTCAGGGCCTAATGACTTCTCATAGATGACTAGGGCTCTATTGTGATACTCAAGTGCTTTGTCGTTTTGCCCTTGATTAGCATAGACGTTGGCGATGATTGCCAGAGTGAAAGCAATATCGTCGTGATCGGGGCTGAGTGTCTTTTCACGGATAGATAGCGCTTTCATCAAGTACTCCAGCGCCTTGTCCATGTCGCCCTGCCGGGCGTACACTTGGCCAATGCTGCAATAAATCTCGGCAGTCAAGGGGTGGTCGGGGCCAAATGCCTTTTCGCGGATGTCAAGTGCGCGTTGGAGCTGTTTATGCGCCATGGGGTAGTCTCCTTTGTCACGGTAGGCGTCGCCCAGATATGAAATGATTGTGGCGATACCGGGATCGGCAAGGTCCACAATCCTCTCCTCGACGACTAGAGCCTTTTGGCAATAATCAATGGCTCGGTCATGATCCTCGAGTACAGAATAGATGTATCCCATATTGATATAGGCCGTCGCCACGTCAAAATTGTTGAGGTCATGTTCCTTTTCATAGTAATCAAGGGCCTTGTTGAAAAGTTCCATCGCCTTCTCATATTCTCCCAATCGTGTATTGACGCGGGCAACTAACACAAGACCAGAGGCATAGGGTTGGCTGTTATCTCCATACTGCTCACGAGCCAGTGCCAGTCCGCGCTCAAGGTACCTTAAGGCAATCTTGTATTTGCCTACACTGTCGGCTAGGAATGCCCCCGCCTCATATTGGCTATTGACATCGGTCATGTAGGCATTGGCAAGGCGTTCCAGGCTGGCAGCGATCGAGTCGTTATGTTCTCGTGTAGGGACAATATAATCGCCTGACGGTGCTTGAGCACTTGCTCCCAAGCACGTTAGCACAACTAGCAGCAGTACCAGCAATTTTTTTGCCGTGCTCATATCTATACGTGTTTGTTAGACGACTACAATATGGCGTTTATAACTTGAATGTGATGGGGAGGGTGAACCATACGCTCACGGGCTCACCATTCTGACGG
>CAMVAP010000004.1 GCA_947165485.1 uncultured Prevotellaceae bacterium | reverse complement strand
CAACGATCAGCTTGGGACGCTCGCGCTGTGCCACCTCTTCCATCTGGTCATAGTCAACCAGGTTGGTGTCGGGGGTCACGTTATACTCGCAGGCCTGGAACATCAGACCCGAGAAGTTGACGGGGCTACCATGTGAGAGGTGACCACCATGAGCCAGGTTCAGACCCATGAACTTGTCACCGGGCTTGAGGCAAGCCATAAAGACGGCCATGTTGGCCTGTGCACCCGAGTGGGGCTGCACGTTGACATATTCGGCATCAAAGATCTGTTTCAGGCGCTCGATAGCGACGTTCTCGCTCTCATCGACGCACTGGCAACCGCCATAGTAGCGGTGGCCAGGATAACCCTCGGCATACTTGTTGGTGAGGCAGCTGCCCATAGCCTGCATGACCTGGTCGCTCACGAAGTTCTCACTGGCGATGAGCTCAATGCCGTGTTGCTGACGCTGATGTTCACGCTCGATGATGTCAAAAATCACTTTGTCTCGTTCCATTGATTTTTTAGTAGTTAGTTTTTAGTTGTTAGTATTAAAGATAAAATAGTTTTGTTCAGTCTCTCTTGGGTTTCTTGCGGACCGACCAGCCGAAGTGCCCCAGTTCCTCGCCCAGGCTGTAGTAATGGCCGTGGCAATAGGTAATCAGGTCGGCGGCCTTGAGGTCAAGGGCGCCACTTGCGGGGTCGATAAATCGGTCATCGGCTATGACGTTCATCACCTCGCCGATGAACATGTCGTGGGTTCCCAATCGCATGATATCGCGCACCCGGCACTCGATGCTCACGGGGGCTTCCTGGATGTAGGGTGCAGCAACAGTCTCGCCCTTCACTGGGGTGAGTTGCATCTCGCGCCACTTGTCGTAGTCACGCCCCGAACGCACACCACACCAGTCGGTGGCACGTGCCATGGCACGGTTAGTCAAGTTGAGCGTGAACGCCATATTGCGCTCCACAATGCCGTGGCTGTGCCGCTCGGGCCTAATGGAAACATAACACAGAGCCGGATCGCTGCAGATGGTGCCCGTCCATGCCGCCGTGAAGACGTTATACTCCTCGGGCGACGCCCCACAGCTGACCAGCAGCGCGGGCAACGGGTATATCATGGTTCCAGGTCTCCAGTTCTGTTTCATGCTCAATCTGCAATTTTCACAATCTTGTGCAAAGGTAGTGCAAAATTGCGAGTAAGCGAATAAAATACCCAAATTATTTGTGCCACTTGCATAAAGTGAGTGTTTTTTCGGGACACCTACCAAACTGTGTGTCGGGATCAAACTTATAAATGGACGGAAAGAATTCCTCTAGCAGGAGGCAGGTGTGTCATTCACAGATAGCCCCTCGTGTTAATTCTTGTTCAAGAAAAGAATACACATAGCCTGGGCTCTGATAATACAATCCCGTGCGTTTGTCTTGCAGACGCAGGAATGTGTCACTGTTATACAAAGTGTCAATCGCCTCGTTCATTGTGTAGTGCCATTGTTGCATTAGCAGCTGGACAAGAGATGCATACATATCCTCTTGCATCATTTTTATTTGCGCATCGGTTAGTATCATAGTCTCGTCAGTTTGTCTAAAGCACATTGTGTGCCAAAATAATATTGGAAAGTAATGCCTCGGGAATACCGCAATTCATTTACCAGTTCTTTAAGCGTGATCGCTCCTGCCTTGTAACGCCGCAATTGAAACGTCACACCATCATCAGCGATGGGGCCATACACGATATCGTAGTTGTGGCATGGCTGAGGGAGGGTCACATCGCGATTCATCAACACAAACTCGGCCCACTCTTCGCTATATTCCTTAAAGAGCTTGACTTTCAACTCATCGCCATGCAACAGATTTTCCTCAAAGGAGAAAACGCTGACTGTTGGTTCACCTGATTGCATAATCAACGTGCGCTGCTCTGCAATCCTCATAGCCTGGCGCTTATCGGCAGATAAGTAAAATCCACGTCCAAAGTCCTTAAATGGTTTGGATCTGGATAAATCCGGGACATCAATCTGGATGTTAGAACCGTGGTAGAGAATCATAAAGCAGAAGGGTTTAACCGGCCTCCATTTCGATGACAAATGACTGCCATGGATTCAATAGCGTCATCAAACGACTGGGTATGCAGTACATCATAATAGTCAGACAGATACTCCATACCCTTGAAGCGCCGCATATAATTATGGGCTTGACGTTCACCCAAGCCGTACTTGCGTGCAAATTCAGCAATAAAGGCAATCGTGTACCTCAATTTATTTGATTCCTCACGTGACATGACTAACTACACATGTTTTAATCAAATACAAAAGTACAAATTTTCCCCAATAATCAAATATAATTAATAAAAAAACTTTTTCAAACAACAATGACAACACTTTTAGACATCCGGTACTGCTTGCGCATTATTGTTTGATGTTGTTCATTGCTGAAATGCGCTCTTTGTTTACGCGCTGACACGTTTTTTGAGAGCGCATTTCAGCAACCCGCTTGTTCTTTAAGGGAAGGAACTAGAGGGCAAGGCGCAAGCCTAGGCTGCCATCAGTGTCCGTCGGCGCGTTGCCGTCACGGTACGACACGCGGCTGCGCGCGGCAGTGCTGCTGGCATTGCCCAAGTACCAAGCCACATCGCCATTTGTGTATTAGTTTTGCCCTGTAACGCCCCAGAATTCAGGCAAGTGAATACTATAAAAATGAAACGATGTGGGGAGTTCTCCTTTCACCCGTCCCACATCACGAGGCTTTGGCACGCCCAAGTAGTCAGAACGAGCAACGCCGAAGCCCACGTCGATATGCAAATGGATACGCCCATCACAGGCGTGCCAATACATACCCAATGGACGTCAACCGCTGCCTTGCCTTTGACTACTTTAATAGAACTGCCAAATTCCGTGATGTCAAAACACAAAGCGTCAAGTGTAACGCCGTATAAAACGAAATGTCTGTTTCCGTGCCCTAGATTCCACCCGACAAGGCAGGCTTCGGCATAGAAACATCGAAAAAATAATCAAAAAAAATCGAAAACAAACAAGTTTTTGCGGCAAAAAGGCAAGCAAGAAGTTGTTAATAACTTTCTTCGTAAGGATGATGTAGGGAATCTGGAAAAAAAGTATCTTTGTGGTTTGTAAAACAACCCTTTCATCTATCATAACAACGTGCACATCGTCATAGCAGGAAATATCGGGAGCGGTAAATCCACACTGGCCGAGATGCTTGCCAAGCATTACGGCTGGGAGCCGTTTATGGAACCCGTGGTGGATAACCCCTATCTGAGCGACTATTACAAGGACATCAAGCGCTGGTCGTTTGCCCTGGAGGTGTTCTTCCTGAAGCAGCGCTTCAAGGACATCCTGGGCATCAACGCGAGCGACAAGACCATTGTGCAGGACCGCAGCATCTTTGAGGGCGTGTATATCTTCACTGCCAACAACCACGACATGGGCAACATGGATGACCGCGATTTTGAAACGTACATGGAGCTGTTTGAACAGATGATGACCATCGTGCGCCTGCCCGACCTGATGATTTACCTGCGCTCCAGCGTTCCCCATCTGGTGGACAATATCCGCAAGCGCGGGCGCGACTATGAGCAGACCATGCCCTTGAAATACCTGTCCAACCTGAATGAGCGCTATGAGGACTTTGTGATGAACACGTACAAGGGCCGCAAACTCGTTATTAATGTGGATGACATGGACTACAAGAACAACCCCGAGGACTTTGCCGCTATCGTTGATAGGATCGACGCGACAATGTTTGGCATCTTCGGTCCGCTGGACTAGGGGCCGTGACAGGAGTCACGGCATACAACGACCCTGACGCAGAGGGAGGAGGCAACGACCCTGACGCGGGAGGGCGGACAAAACCGGCTTGACGGGGGGTAATTAATGACAAGTAATAACTAATAGAGAAGAAGATATGCATATTGCAGTAGCAGGAAACATCGGCAGCGGCAAGACGACATTGACCAAACTGCTTGCCAAGCACTACGGGTGGAGCCCACGGTTTGAACCGGTGGACAACAACCCATACCTTGAGGACTTCTATGCCGACATGTCGCGGTGGTCTTTCAACCTCCAGATCTATTTTTTGAACAAGCGCTTCAAGGAAGTTGTCGAGATCTCGCAGAGCGACATCGACATCATTCAGGACCGCACGATCTATGAGGACGCGTGCATCTTTGCCCCCAACCTGCATGGGCAGGGACACATGAGTGACCGCGACTTCAACAATTACAAGGACCTGTTTGAGCTGATGATGTCGCTAGTCAAGATGCCCGACCTGATGATTTACATCCGCTCGACGATTCCCAACCTCGTACAGCAAATCCAGAAACGAGGCCGCGAGTATGAGCAGACGATGCGACTCGACTATCTGGAGGGATTGAACAAGCGCTATGAGGACTGGATTGCCGACTACAAGGGCAACCTGGTCATCATCAACGGTGACGAGATCAAGTTTGGTGATCGAGCCGAGGATTTCCAGCAGGTGTGCGACAAGATCGACGCTAACCTGTACGGTATCTTCTCCCCCTTCAATCGTCAACGTTAAGGAGCCTTTTTCACAGGTCCACCACGAGCGGTTTTCCACCATTGTGGCATGATTAGCAAGCGAGTTATCGTCATCGTGATGACGTTGCTGGGGTGTCTCTTGCCAGCGACGGCACAGATCAGTGTTGACCATCGCAGGGACGATGGGTCACGCTACGTGCGCTCACAACAGGAGGTGATGTATGACAACTATTTTCATGCAGCACGATTTACTGTATCGGCAACAACGAGCTATGGCGGCCTGGTGACTTACATGCTTGAGGTGACCTACGACGAGGGACTGCTTCAAGTGTCTCAAGGAGACAGCCTGACGCTGGTGCTGCGCGGTGGTGCCCACATTGTTCTCAAGACCGACCGCGACGTGACTCGCACCGATATCGTCAAGCGGCATCACCGCAGCCGCAATGACTATTATGTGACCTGCTACTATCCCTTGAGCAACTATGACATCCAGCGCATTTTCCGCAACCGTGTTACTAAACTGTCGGCCCAAACCGACCATTTCACATTTGACCGCAAGCTGGACAAATTTCAGGACCGCTTCAGGCAGCAGTTCACCGCTGTTTACCGATACCTCGTTGGGCAATAATACACTCTACTCTATACAGCTATTAAAAAGAAAAACAATTAGCACAATAAATACAATGTCCTGTTGATGAACAATTTGTATTTATTGTGCTAATTGTTTTCCTTATCTCGTTATGACAAATACTGTGTTGCGGATGGTGATTACTTCACGCGCAGGACTTTGCCCTCAGCCACATTGTCGCTCGTCAAGCCATTGAGTTTCTTGAGCTGTGCGACGGTCATGCCGTTTTCCTTGGCAATCTTAGTCAAGTTGTCGCCTTGACGCACCTGATAGGTCTCGCGGCTCTTGTTGCGGCTCTCACGGGTTGACTTGCGTGAGCTTGCAACGGGCTGCTCTTTACTAGTCCTGGTCTTGCCCTTGCTGGTGGTCTCTTTCTCCTCGGCAGCGGCTGAGGTACTCTTCTTGGCAGCGGCATAGCGCTTGCTGGGAGCATAGTCGCGGGCCTTGGTGTAGTTACTCTTGGAGAAGGTGTAACTATCGGTGTGGGTGCAACGGTTGCCAAAGTCAAAGATGGCTTCGGGGTTGATAGCATAGCCCATGAATCGGGTCTCGAAGTGCAGGTGCGGTCCCGTGCTGCGACCTGTATTTCCACTCAGAGCGATGGGCTGACCGGCCTTGACATACTGGTCGGGCTTGACCAGGAAGCGTGACAGGTGGCCATATACGGTCTCCAGACCATTCTCGTGACGCACGATCACATAGAAACCGTAGCCGCCGCGCTCAAAGCGAGTCAAGCGCACGCGACCCGAGAATGCGGAATAAACGGTGTCGCCGATGGCCGAACGCAGGTCAACACCCTTGTGTGAGCGGCCAAACTGGGGACGGTAGCCGTAGTGGCTGGTCACATAGTTACCCTTGATGGGCATCACATAGTGGCGAACGTCGAGCACCTTGGTGTTGGGGACGTTGGCATCCTTATAACAGTTAACAAGATTGCTCTCCCAACCCTCGGTATAAATATCGGGCTCGGGTTCACATTCCTCGTAGAGGTCGGCAGCATATTTTTGAGCTTCCTGGACTCTTATCTGGTCCTTCACACGGCTCTGCTTTGCGAGCAAGTTGCTGTGCATCTTGCTGTAGCTCGAAGCAGATTGCATATTCTGAGCCGATATGCTAAGCGCAAAAAGGGTCATCGCCGTCAAGGCGAAATATACACGTTTTATATTCATAAAGTGAATTTTCTAGTCCGTTTTTGTTTTTAAGAACGTCCAAAATTACTCATTTATTTTATAAGAGGGGCTATTGTGAGTGCTAAAAAGTGTAAAGTTTGGTTTCGTAATCTAAATAAAGTAATCTAATATGCTATTTCTCAATGAAATAAAAAATTCACATTTGCAAACAGTTTTAAATCCGAAATTTCGATTTTACGCCCCGCTTCTGAGCATCCTCTTGACAATGAACAGGTGGATGGCAAACAGGCCAAGGGACAAGGCCATGAATGCCAGCGAGCGATAAGGCATGCCGGGCATAACCGTCACCCAAAACCAAACGATAATAGCGACAGGAAGGGCACTCAGCCAGAACGGACGCAGATATACCGCCATAATCATCGTTGCAAACAGTGAACCAAACAGGGCGGCGAGACCATAGTAGCAAGTCAGACCCGGCGCGTACCCGTGTTCCTGAAACGGGAAATACCGGTTTGCAAGGCTCATCACAACAAGGTAGATGGCACAAAGCGCCACCTGGGTGAGCAATATCTTGATTAACGTCTTCATTTCTCTGCCACATCATTTTTCATATAGCCATCATAAACCTTGACGACGGGCAAAATGGTCCCATCGCGCAGTTCCAAGCCGTTTGGGACCTGCTCAATATTAAATCGACTGAGGCTATCACATTCTACCTTCACGCTGCGAGCGGGTTTCCTGAAATCGGCATCCAGCGCAAGAATCATCACGTCATCGAGCAGTTGATACCTGACTGTCGAGTCAGTATCCGATATTTTTTTCAGGTAATAGTGATCATCATGACCTCCGATCCCTATCATTCCATCGGGGACAAATGTGGCCCACATGGATAACGTGACCAGTATATCAATCACAAAAACGGCAGACTCCAGCAAAAAAGTCTTGACACGAAGTCGCCTGGTGATCGTGCGGTGACGTATCAACAGAGAAATCACCGTCATCACAATCAAGAAAACCGCGGCAAACGCGACATCCAGCAATGCCCTTCCCTGAAGGAACTCCGAACGGCCTCCCGCATCAGCGAAAATATTGTAATGGGAACCTAAATAGAAGACCCCTACGATGAACAAGAGGAAGCAGCCCAACAGGGTGAGCACGATGTGGTATATGTAATAAAACGTCTTCATTTCTCTATCCAGTGAACAGCACGCAGAAAAGCAGGAACAGCACTATCATCACTACGGTGAGCATTACCAGCAGCAAGCGATTCCTCCTGGTCTTGCAGGCGATGACAAAGGTCGTCAACAGGACGATGATGTGCACAGTATAGGCCATGAGCAGGTAGAAAAGCCACACGAGGCTTGCGCCGTACTGTCCCCTGAAGAAAAGTGCATACCACAACGGGGCTGAATAGGACATAAACACTACAGCATGGATAGCAGCAGAACGCCATCCACGCACCCTGCCCACCATGCCAATCAGCACCATGGCAGCAAGAGCGAGAATGAGCAGAATGCCAGTATCGGTTGTGAGGAACGATAACATTTCTTTCCCTATAGTTGCATTACACCACGATTATAACGGGCAGATAACTTGTTTAGTATCTGCCGCCTGTCAGGAGATTAAGCCCCAATTGGTCTGCTTGTCAAAGATTTCACGGATGTGGGCGGCCATCTTGCGGCCCCAGGCTGTCTCCATGTGGGGGTCGTCACGCAGGTAGTCCTCGGCGGCGTTGCGCGCCATCTGGATGATCTGCCCATCCTGGGCCAGGTTGGCGATGTGCAGGTTGAAGGCGATGCCACTCTGCTGGGTGCCCTCCATGTCACCCGGGCCACGCAGTTTCATGTCTTCCTCGGCCACGACAAATCCGTCGTTGGTCTGGGTCATCACCTGCAAGCGGTGACGGGTGTCACGACTCAAGTCGCTGCGGGCCATGAGGATGCAGTAACTCTGGTCGGCGCCTCGCCCCACCCTGCCCCTCAACTGATGCAACTGTGAAAGGCCGAAGCGCTCGGCATCCTCGATGACCATGACCGATGCGTTGGGCACGTTCACGCCCACCTCGATGACGGTTGTTGCCACTAGGATATGGGCCTTGCCCGACGCAAAAAGCATCATTTGGTGGTCCTTCTCGGCTGGTTTCATGCGGCCATGCACCATCGCCACGTTATAGTGAGGGAACACATCGCGCACCTGTTCATATCCTTGTTCCAGAGCGTGGAGATCAAGTTTCTCGTTTTCCTCGATAAGGGGATAGACGATATAGGCCTGTCGGCCCTGCTTGAGTTGCGAGCCCACAAACTGGTACATCTTGAAGCGGTCAGGCTCATGCTTGAGGACAGTGGTAACGGGTTTGCGTCCCGGGGGCAACTCGTCGATGACCGACACGTCGAGGTCGCCATAGACGGTCATCGCCAGCGTCCTAGGGATGGGCGTTGCGGTCATGACCAGCACGTGAGGTGGCGCCACACGGTTCTTGCTCCACAGGCGGGCACGCTGGGCGACACCGAAGCGGTGCTGTTCGTCGATAATGGCCAGTCCCAGGTTGTGGAACTGCACCGTGTCCTCGATGAGGGCGTGGGTGCCAATGAGAATCTGCAGCTCACCGCTCATCAATCCCTCATGGATGACGTCACGGTCACGCTTGCGGGTCGAGCCTGTCAACAATGCCACTTTCACGCCCAAAGCCTGGGCAAGGGGTTGGATGGTTTCAAGGTGCTGACCAGCCAGAATCTCGGTGGGTGCCATGATACAGGCCTGGTAGCCATTGTCGAGCGCGATGAGGGCGGTCATGAAGGCCACGATGGTCTTGCCGCTGCCCACGTCGCCCTGCAACAGGCGGTTCATCTGCTTGCCGCTGCCCATGTCGTGACGCATCTCGCGTATCACCCGCTTCTGCGCTCCCGTGAGCGGGAATTGCAGGAAGTTGTGATAGAAATTGTTGAAATAATACCCCACGTGGGAAAAAATGTGTCCCACCAGTCGGCGGGAACTGCCCTTGATATAGTGCAGGATGTTGAGTTCCAGAAAAAACAGCTCCTCAAACTTGAGCCGCAATTGAGCCCGTTGCAAGGCCTGCTGGTCGGCTGGCAAGTGGATGTTGCGCAGGGCCTCGGCCAGCGGCATGAGGTGATAACGCTGCATCAACTCGGGCGGTAACGTCTCGGCAATGTGCAGCACACCAGGGGTATTAAGCAGATTGACAACGAGCTTGTGGATTGCACGTGAGGTGAACTGGCGGTTGCGCAGCTGCTCGGTCAGGTTATACACGCCTGTCAAGCCCTGGGCGACATTCTCGGTCGTGAGCACGTCCACCTCGGGGTGAACGATGTTCAAGTGGCCGTTAAACATCGACGGCTTGCCGAACAGGAGGTATTGGGTGCTCGTGTTATAGGTCTTCTGGATCGAGGCAACGCGGTTAAACCACACGACCTCGATGGTACCGGTACCATCGGTGAACAAGGCTTGCAATCGACGCTTGCGGCCCTCACCTGCCGTGTTGAACGTGATGAAACGCCCCTTCAACTGGATGGCGGCCTCGTCACCGTGCAACTCGTTCACATGATTGATGACGCTGCGGTCAATGTAGCGGAACGGGAAATAATAGAGCAGGTCATAGTAGGTCGAGATGCCCAATTCCTTCTTGAGCAACTCGGCACGCTTGGGTCCCACACCATGCAGGTACTGTATGTCGGTGTGGCGCAGGTCAGGCATCTTGATTCAGCAAGTATTGGGCTAATGCCAGGTCCATGGGACGGGTGATCTTCAGGTTGTGCGGTTCACCCTCGACAAGTGTCACTTTGTGTCCCAGGCGCTCCACAACCGACGCATCGTCGGTAAAAGTCTTGTCAAACGGCTGCTTGTAGGCCTCCAGCAACAGTCGGGCATCAAAGGCCTGGGGGGTCTGTACAGCGCGCAACGTGGAGCGGTCAAGGGCATGACTGCCGTCACCCGATAGCTGGCGCACCGAATCGTTGAGCGGCACCACAGGAATAGCAGCACCATCACGACGGGCGGCATCCAGCACACGGGCAATGAGTCGTCCCGATGCCAGTGGGCGCACGCCGTCGTGCACGGCAATCACGTCAACGTCGGCCAGGTCACTGATGCTGTCCAAGGCATTTTTCACACTGTGCCAACGCGTCTCGCCGCCTGCCACTACGCGGTGAGGCACAACAAAGCCATACTTCTCGCACAGCTGGCGCCACAGCTCCATCTGGCCCGTGGGCAAGGTGATAATTACATCAAAAGAACCGTCCCTATTTTCCCTATTTTCCCCAAAGGCACGGATGGTGCGCATCAGAACGGGCATGCCGCCCAATTGCAGGAACTGCTTGGGCAACTGCGCGCCAAATCGCGTCCCCGATCCTCCAGCCACTATAATCGCAATCGTCTTCATCATCAATTGTTTTGAAACGGCAAAGGTAATGAAAACCGCGAAAAATTCCAAAAAAACCTTCACCCCTATATTTTGCGGCAAGATTGGCTGCAAAATCATGGAGTTAACTATTTATTGTGTCAATCGTATGGATGGCGCGCTGCGGTTATTCGGCAGACATGGCCAGCCTGAATCCGATGCCATTGGCCTTGCTGCTGGAACCATAGCGGTAAGTAACACGGCATTTGTCGGCACCTGTCGTCCAGCCACCGCCGCGATAAACATGGTCAGTGCCATAAACGGGGCCCGTCGGGTTAGTCTGGGCCTCGCCAGTGTAAGGCTTGTACCAATCCTGGCACCACTCCATCACATTGCCGCTCATGTCATAAAGGCCCAACTCGTTAGGCTGTTTGGTGCGAACGGTTTGTGTCGAGAAGTATTCACCATTGACGTCAGTCAAATTATACCAAGCCACCTCGTCAACATTGTTGCTGCCGGCATACAGGTAGCCCTTGCTCTTGTTGCCGCCACGCGCAGCAAATTCCCACTCAGCCTCGGTGGGCAGGCGGAAGTTGGTGCCCAGGACTGAATTTAGGCCAGCGATGAAACTTTGACAATCATCCCAGGAGACCTTCTCGACAGGACGCCGCAAGTCCTCAACAAAGCCATTGCGTTTGGAATGCCAGCTGGGGTTTTCCATCATCAGGGCGACCCACATTTCCTGGGTAACCTCAAATTCACCGATCCAATAATCGGATAATGTCACCTCATGAGCGGGCCTATCGTTGTCGAGCGCACAGGTGTCTTGCTCGTTGGTCGCTCCCATGGTAAACGTGCCGCCCTTGACCTTGACCATCTTGAAAGACACCATGTCAAAGATATCATAGCACTTCACCTCGGGCTTCTCCCCGGGCTCTGGCGCACTGGGCCATTCACCGCTCAAGAGATAATCTACTAACACCGATACATCATTAATCGTCACCTGGTCATCCCCATCGGTATCACCACGCTTATAGTTATCGTCGGCCACCGCCTGGAACGGAGCAGCAAACATAGCAAACAAGCACAGTAACAAAACACAAGGATGTACAATCTTTTTCATTTGATACTTAAATTTGATGGTTTAAATATGCGATTAAATCAAAAATCACGGCAAAGGTACTACAATTTTACGGCAACGGCATGTAGAATTCAAAACATATTGTATAAAAATTTAAAAAGGAACCTTAAGCCTTGGCTTAAAATTCCTTTTTAGGTTTCAAATAGGCAAAATTTCTAAGGTAAAAAAGATTGTTTCAGGTTTATGGCACAAAATTAGGGCCATTTTTTGAACCATGAGCACAAAAAAAGTATGTTTTAAAACATATTTTTTCAAAAAAGTCTTCTAATCACGATTTATTCCATTGAAAATCAATAATGCAATCGTTTTCAAAAAAAATCACTCTTTACGGTAGAATCGCAGCGTGAACGTGCCATCGGGTGTGAGAATGGCGTAGGAGTCCAAGGATATCCACTCGCCGAGAAAGATGACGGGTGGCACTCCGTCGCTGGCCTCGTTGAGGCGGGCGATGTGGATGTGGCCATAGACAAAGGCATCGACATCGGGATGCTGACGGTGGTAGTCGCGGGAGAACTCCATCAGGTGAGCAGCGGCACGCTCAGAGATCGCCACTTGCTCTTGTGGATCACGGCGGGTGCGGTTTTCACTCGACCAGCCCGTGGCAATGGGATAGGTCCAGCGGGGATGGATAGCCGCGTAGAGCCACTGGCACACCTTGTTGTGGAAGCACCAGCGGGTGAAGCGGTACATGGCGGGCTGGACTCCCACGTCGTCGCCATGGGAGATGAGGATGCGCTTGCCCGCGGCCTCGACAACGGTGTGGCCCGTGAGCACTGTCATGTTTAACTGGTCACGCAGGTAATCGAACAGCCACACATCGTGGTTGCCCACGACCCACGTGAGCTTGACACCGGCATCGGACAGCTCGGCCAGCTTGCCCAGGAAACGGATGTAGCCACGTGGCACCACATACTTGTACTCATACCAGTAATCCAGGATGTCACCGAGCAGGAAGAGCTGGGCGGCATCGTCCTTGATCGAGTCGAGGAAACGACACACCCGGCGCTCACGCTCGATGCCGTCGGCCATGTAGCTGGCACCCAGGTGCAGGTCTGATATGAAATAGATGTTCTTGCCGGCCATGATTGCGCTCTAGTTATTGGTTATTGTCGCTGGGGCTGTGGCCACGGCAGGGCCGTAGCACACGTTGCCCCCAATACTGGCGGGGAGTATCCGTCGCCTGACACGTTTTACATCATGCCGAGCTCCAGCTTGGCCTCGTCGGTCATCATGCGGGGATCCCACTCGGGTTCAAACACCAGGTTGACGGTGGCACTGGTGACGCCATCAACACTTTCCACCTTTTGCCTGACGTCTTCAAAGATAAAGTCGGCGATGGGGCAATTGGGTGCCGTGAGTGTCATGTCGATATCCACATGTCCATCGTCGGCCAGGTCGATCTTGTAGATCAGTCCCAGGCTATACACATCAACGGGCAACTCAGGGTCATAGACCGTTTTCAACATCTTGATGATGTCTTCCTCGATTTTCAATTTCTGTTCTTGTTCCATAACTGGGTGCAAAATTAAACAAAAAGTCTCAAATCACCAAGAATCAGACAACAAGGGTGAAATACAACGAGGTTACATCAAAAAGGGCGAAATCAAAAAAAAATCATAAAAATTGCTGAATATTAGCGCTTAATTGGAAAAAAAGTGCGATATTTGCAGTCGCAAAATCGATAAGGGGCTCATTTTTGGGCGCTTTTTGTTTGTTGTCTCCACGGCAGAAGAAAGATTCAACCCGTTGTCGGTCAAGCGATTAAATATGAATAATTTTTATTAAATATTTAACTAAACATTAAATTAAGAAATACAATGACTAAAGCAGAAATCGTTAGAGAGATTGCTAGCTCCACCGGCATTGACAAGGCATCGGTTCTGGAAACCGTTGAGAAGTTTATGGACATCGTTAAGGATTCTCTGGCCAATGGCGAGAATGTTTACCTGCGTGGATTCGGTAGCTTTATCGTAAAGACCCGTTCGCAGAAGACTGCCCGCAACATCAGCAAGAACACCGTTATCATTATCCCGGAGCACAAGATTCCGGCCTTCAAGCCTGCTAAGGTGTTCATGGAGCAAGTTAAGTAATTGCCTAACCCATATACTTTACATTATATATATAAATAATCACTAACATTTTACGACTATGCCAAACGGAAAGAAACGTAAAGGCCACAAGATGGCAACGCACAAGCGTAAAAAAAGACTGCGCAAGAACCGTCATAAAAACAAGAAGTAATTGCGTGTAGTCAACACTATGACGACTGTGAAATAGCAGGAACAAACGAATTGGCACGCACGACTAGACATCTGGTAAAAGCTCTTGCAGCACTGCCATCAGGGTCTTGTCACGTCAATTGGTTTGTTCCTGACTTATTTAAGCACCGGGCATCACACTCTCTCACAGCTCTCCCACCAATTCCCGACCAGAGAGTGCCGGTCACGACCCACCACCACCCTCGCACCAGCGCCAGCCATGTGTCCAGCGGGACACGCCAAGAGAAAAGGCGGCGTGAACAGGTGCCATATATTGTTACTCTATCACTAATAATATATACTAACCTTTATTAATAAATGTATTTCACCCACACCAACTGCGATGAGAAGTGAACTAGTAGTTGACGTCACGCCCAAGGACATGACGACGGCGCTGCTCGAAGATGGCCGCCTCGTGTCATTGCAACGGGAGACAAGAGACGCCTCCTATGCAGTGGGCAACCTCTACCTTGCCAAGGTGAAGAAGCTGATGCCAGGACTGAATGCCGCGTTTGTCAACGTGGGACACTCCAAGGACGCATTCCTTCATTACCTTGATTTGGGTTCACAATTCAACACTTTTTCTCAATACATCCAGACGGTACGCGACAATCCCAACAAGCGGCCAACGAGCATCAGCAAGGTCAAGAACCAGGCCGATACCAACAAGCATGGCACAGTGAGCGACGTGCTCACACAGGGTCAAGAGCTACTGGTGCAGATCGCTAAGGAACCCATTTCGACCAAGGGTCCACGCCTGACGACCGAAATCACCTTTACGGGACGATTCCTGGTGCTCACCCCCTTTAATGACCGCATCTCGGTGTCACAAAAGATTAAGGATCACGCCGAGAAGACCCGATTGCGCCGGCTCATCGAGAGCATGAAGCCCAAGAACTTTGGGATCATCGTGCGCACATCGGCTGAAAACAAGCGCGCTGCCGAGCTCAACGCCGAGCTCAAAACGCTGCTCAAAGCATGGGACGATGCGATTGCCAAGGTGCAACAAGCAACACCGCCCTCACTCGTGTATGAGGAAGAAAGCCGTGCCGTCGGTGAGATCCGGGACATCTTTAATCCCGACTTTGAGAGCATCCAGGTCAATAACGCCGATGTGTTTGACCAGATTCATGACTATGTGAACCTGATAGCCCCCGATCGCAGCGATATCGTCAAACTTTATAGCGAAGACACGCCTATCTTTGACAAATTTGGGATCACCAAGCAGATCAAGTCCTCGTTTGGGAAGACGGTATCCTTTAAGTCGGGCGCATACATAATCGTAGAAAGTACCGAAGCCCTTCACGTGATAGACGTGAACTCAGGCAACCGTTCTCGCACCAGTACCGACCAGGAGAGCAACGCGCTGAACGTGAACCTGCTGGCTGCCGACGAGATTGCCAGGCAATTGCGCCTGCGCGACATGGGCGGCATTATCGTGATTGACTTCATCGACATGGCCAAGGCCGAGCATCGCCAGGAATTGTATCAGCACATGCGCGAAGTGATGCAGAAAGACCGTGCACGCCACAACATCCTGCCATTGAGCAAGTTTGGCTTGATGCAGATAACCCGCCAGCGTGTACGCCCCGCGATGGATATCGCCACAGCCGAGACCTGTCCTTCCTGTGGAGGAACAGGCGAAGTGCAACCGTCGCTGCTTTTTACCGACAAGTTGAAAGACAAGGTTGATTACCTTGTCAACACGTTGAACGTGAACAACTTCATTATGTATGTCCATCCGTTTGTCGATGCCTATCTCAAGAAAGGCATCATGAGTGAATACTGGAAATGGCGCAGGGAGTTCAAGCGCAAATTCCGCATCCTGCCCGACCAGTCGCTCAACTACCTTGAGTACAAGGTCATCGACAAAGACCGTAACGAAATCGACCTTAAAGAGGAAAAAGACACCAGCAGTAGCGAGACGAGCAAGAAAGAACGCCGCTCCAAGCACCGCACTGCCGACAATGACGACGATAATAAGGACTGACGACATCCTTGTCTCTCACGACAAGCCCCATCATCCTGTAACAGACATCACGACCGCCCTGCACAATACCAGCAGGGCGGCCTTTTTATAGATGCTGGCCAAGTCATGATAAATGTTGAAAACTCGTGTGCGTTAAATAATGTGAAACTGTTACAGATTTCATATTTATAAATTATATTTGCAACCAGAAATTTCACTTTAACATTAACCATTTAATAACAATTCCACTTAACCAATGAAGAAACCGACAGCTAAAACAGCTAAGAAGGACATGAGCAAGCCCAATCCCCTGGGCGCAAAAACCAAGAGTTACATCGCAATGGAAGAGCGTTACGGCGCTCACAACTACCATCCACTGCCCGTTGTGTTGAAGAAGGGTAAAGGCATCTATGTGTGGGACGTTGAAGGCAAGAAGTACTTTGACTTCCTGTCGGCCTACTCGGCTGTCAACCAGGGCCATTGCCATCCCCGCATTGTCAAGGCCTTGAAGGATCAGACCAACAAGCTGTGTCTGACCTCTCGCGCATTCTACAATGAGGCCTTCTGCGAGTATGAGAAGTTCATGCACTCCTACTTTGGCTATGACAAGGTGTTGCCCATGAATACTGGTGCCGAGGGCGTTGAGACCGCCTTGAAACTGGCTCGCCGCTGGGGTGTTGTCAAGAAAGGTATCGACAACGACAAGGTGAAGATCATCTGCTGCGAGGGCAACTTCCATGGTCGCACCGTGACCGTCATCACCATGAGCAACGACCCGGACAGCTATGCCAACTACGGCCCGCTGACCCCTGGTTTCATCCGCATTCCCTATAATGATCCCGAGGCGCTGAAGCAAGCGCTTGACAAATACGGTGATGAGGTTGCCGCCTTTATCGCTGAGCCCATCCAGGGTGAGGCTGGTGTATTCGTTCCCGATGACGGCTACCTGAAGAAATGCTTCGACATGTGTCACGAGCACAACGTGCTGTTTATTGCCGATGAGGTGCAGACTGGTATTGCCCGCACAGGTAAGATGTTGTGCAGCGATCATGACGGCATCCGTCCCGACATCGTGATCCTGGGCAAGGCCCTAGGTGGCGGTGTGCTGCCCGTATCGGCATGTCTGGCCGATGATGACATCATGCTCAACGTGAAGCCCGGTGAGCACGGATCGACCTTTGGCGGTTTCCCCCTGGCTGCCCGCGTTGCCGTTGAGGCCCTCAAGGTGGTGAAAGACGAGAAACTGGTCCAGAACGCCGAGAAGATGGGTAAGATCTTCCGCGAGGAAATCGAGAAGATCAACTCACCGTTTATCGTACAGGTGCGCGGTCGCGGCCTGCTGAACGCCATCGTGACCAAGCCTGTCGAGGGCAAGACCGCTTGGGACATCTGCCTCAAGCTGCGTGACAATGGTCTGCTGGCCAAGCCCACCCATGACCACATCATCCGCTTCGCTCCCCCCTTGTGCATCACCAAGGAGGAACTCATGGAGGCTATCGCCATCATCAAGAAGACCTTCGAGCAGATGTTCGGATAAATCATCATTCAAGCATCGCGAGTCGTGGACTTGCGGTGCTTGATGTTTAAAATTTAGAGCTCACTTGATCGATGCTCTAAATTAACGATTCCAACCCAACTTAAAAAAACTAAAAACTCAAAACTAAAAAACTCAAAATAATGAATAACGCTGTTATCAATTTTCCCCTTCCCGCCAATGAGCCGGTGAAGGCCTATATGCCCGGTTCTCCCGAACGTGAAGCCCTCATGCAGGAGCTGGAGCGCCAGAGCAAACTCGTCGTGGACATTCCCATCATCATCGGTGGTCAAGAAATCCGCACCGGTGACACGGGCAGAGTGACCTGCCCCCACGACCACAAGCACGTGCTGGCCACCTACCACAAGGTGGGCAAGAAAGAAATCAAGATGGCGATCGATGCCGCCATGAAGGCATGGAAAGAGTGGAGCCGCACCCCCTGGACCACCCGCGCCGCTATCGTGATGAAGATGGCCGAGCTGCTTGCCACCAAGTATCGTCCCATCATGAATGCCGCCACAATGCTGGGTCAGAGCAAGAATATCTATCAGGCCGAAATCGACTCAGCTTGCGAGACGATCGACTTCTTCCGCTACAATGTGCACTATGCCAGCAAGATCTACGGTATGCAGCCCAAGGATGGTGTGGGTCAACTCAACCACACCGAGTACCGTCCCCTGGAAGGCTTTATCCTGGCTGTCACCCCGTTTAACTTCACGAGTATCGCCAGCAACCTGTGCATGACTCCCGTGCTGATGGGTAACGTGGCCCTGTGGAAACCCTCGACCACAGCCCTGTTGAGCAACTACTACCTGATGCAGCTCTACAAGGAAGCCGGTCTGCCCGACGGCGTGATCAACTTCCTGCCCGGCAGCGGTGCCCTCATCGGCGAGGTAGCTACCGAGAGCAAGTACTTCAGCGGCATCCACTTCACTGGCAGCACCGCCACCTTCAAGACGCTGTGGAAACAGGCCAGCATGAACGTTGACAAGTATATCTCTTACCCCCGTCTCGTGGGCGAGACCGGTGGCAAGGACTTCATCTTTGTACACCCCAGTGCCGACAAGAAGGCCGTGGCTACGGCAGCCTTCTGCGGAGCATTTGAGTTCCAGGGGCAGAAGTGCTCGGCAGCCTCACGCATGTACATTCCCAAGAGCCTGTGGCCCGATGTGCTGAAGGACATCAAGGCCATGTGCAAGGAGGTGAAGATGGGCGACGTTACCGACCCGGGCAACTTCATCAACGCCGTGATCGACGAGGCATCGTTTGACAAGTGCAAGTCCTATATCGACTATGCCAAGGAGGCTGAGGATGCCAAGGTTGTCATCGGTGGCAAGTGCGACAAGAAGAAAGGCTGGTTTGTTGAGCCCACCGTTATCGAGACCACCAATCCCCGCTTCAAGTCGATGGAAGAGGAAATCTTTGGCCCCGTGCTGACGGTTTACCCCTACGACGACGACAAGGTGAACGAGACCGTGAAGCTGTGTGATGAGACCTCGCCTTATGGTCTGACCGGTGCCGTTTGGGGCCGTGACCGCCTTGAGGTGGAGAAGCTCACCGACAAGCTGTGCTATGCTGCCGGTAACTTCTACATCAACGACAAGCCGACGGGTGCCGTTGTGGGTATGCAGCCCTTTGGCGGTGCACGTGCCAGCGGTACCAACGACAAGGCTGGTGGCGAGTTCAACCTGATCCGCTGGATCATCCCGCGCGTGATCAAGGAGACCCTGGTGTCGCCCACCGACTACCGCTACACCTACCTGAAGTAAGCAACTAACAATCAATTGTTAATCAACTCAACAACAAGGGTGCGTCAAATTATTTTGGCTCACCCTTGTTTAGAATAAAATCAGACAAATCGAGCTTTATGAATCACGCAATAACCAAAATTTCGGTATCTCTTCTCCTGGCATTTCTATGTATCACGGTGAATGCGCAAGGCTACCGTCAGGTCAATGACATCTCCTATACCAACAAGACCGACCCCTACTCGATCGAGCGGCTGAAACTTGACGTCTATCATCCCGAGAGTGCAACAGACTGCCCCGTTATCGTATGGTTCCATGGCGGAGGCCTGGAGGGCGGCAGCAAGGAGATTCCGACCCAGTTAAAAGAAAAGGGCCTAGTAGTGGTCGGGGTCAATTACAGGCTATTGCCACGGGTGACCGTTAAGGAAACTCTAGATGATGCCGCCGAGGCAGTCGCATGGGTATTCAGGCACATCGCTGAGCATGGCGGCGACACCCACAAGATAGTCGTGTCGGGTCACTCGGCTGGTGGCTATATCTCGATGATGCTGTGCCTAGACAAAAAGTGGCTGGCGGCTTATGGCACCGATGCCGACAGTGTGATGATGTATGTCCCGTTCAGCGGCCAGGCCATCACCCACTACAACGTGCGCAAGATGCAGGGCATACCACCCCTGCAGCCCACCATCGACGAGTACGCGCCACTCTACTGGGTGCGCGGCGACTGTCCACCGCTGGTGCTGATCTGCGGCGATCGGGAACTGGAACTATTTGGCCGCTATGACGAGAACCAGTACCTTGCCCGCATGATGAAACTTGCCGGTCACCAGCACACCTACCTCTACGAGATTGACGGACAC
The DNA here is from genome assembly GCA_947165485.1 of uncultured Prevotellaceae bacterium. Taxonomy (GTDB): domain Bacteria; phylum Bacteroidota; class Bacteroidia; order Bacteroidales; family Muribaculaceae; genus Sodaliphilus. The sequence goes on along the minus strand of CAMVAP010000004.1, from coordinate 75,736 downwards.
GGTCACAGCGGCATGATTGCCCCAGGGTTCCACATCCTCGACACCCACCTGAATCAGATGCTGGGTCAGCCCGTTAATCCCTGATCAAACACCCGACCAAATGTGCTCCACATGGTTAAAAATCGGGTGACTGATGGCCGACATCTTATAACATTTTTGTAACTTTGCAGTTTGAATCATCTAACAACCATTCATCACATGAGCAACGACAAGATATTACAACCGATGGCCGGCATGACGCTGGAGGAAATGCAGGATGCGGTAACTGCCCTGGGCATGCCGCGTTTTGTGGCCAAGCAATTGGCACAGTGGATTTACCAGAAACGAGTTAATGACTTTGAACAGATGCTTAACATCTCCAAAGCCAACCGCGAGCTTCTGCAAAGCCGCTATTGCGTGGGATTATATCCTCCCAGCCAAGCCGCTGCCAGTGCCGACGGCACAGTGAAGTACCTGTTTGACGTGGGCGACAAGCGGGCTGTCGAGTCGGTCTATATCCCCGAGGATGACCGCGCCACACTGTGCATCTCGTCCCAGAAGGGGTGCCGGATGAACTGCTACTTCTGCATGACGGGCAAGCAGGGTTTCCATGGCAACCTGACGGCCAACCAGATTGTGAACCAGGTGCTGAGCATCCCCGAGAGTGAGCGATTGACCAATGTCGTGTTTATGGGCATGGGTGAACCGCTGGACAACCTGGACGAGGTGATGCGTGTCATCGCCATCCTCACCGAGCCGTGGGGACTGGGATGGAGCCCCAAGCGCGTCACCGTCTCGACCGTGGGCAAGAAGCCCGAGTTGAAGATCCTGTGTGAGCAGACCAGTGTCCACATCGCCGTGAGCGTGCACAATGCAGTGCAGGAGGAGCGCTCATCGATGATGCCCATCGAGCGCCTCTACCCCATCGCCGACGTGATGGAGATGCTGGGCAACTACGACTTTGCCCACCAGCGGCGCTTGTCGGTTGAATACATCTGCTGGCAGTGGTTCAACGACGACATCCAGCACGCCGAGAAGCTGCGCGAGCTGTTGCCCAACGAGCATGTGCGCGTCAACCTCATCCGTTTCCACCCGATTCCCGGCATCGAGAAGCTGCGCACCAGCAGCGATGAGCGGATGACCTACTTCCGCGACTACCTCAACAGCAAGGGCGTGACCTGCACCATTCGCCGCAGCCGTGGCGAGGACATAGCGGCTGCCTGCGGGCAACTTGCCGGCCAGGTGCGCAAGTCCCAGGCTGCCTCACGTGAGAGCAAGTCGGCATCACGTAATGTTAAATCCAAGAAATAAGGCCACACCGTAACACTCACACAAGGCTTCAGTGGGGGCCAATCATGCACAAAAGAAAGAATTATGAAGAAGTTTATAAGATTCTCACTGCTGATGGCGATGGTGGCCATCGCTGTGGATACCGCTCATGCATCGGCCCCAGTCAACTACTACAACAGCGCTCTGGGCAAGCAAGACGAGATGCTGATGATATCGTTGCGCAACATCATACGCAGCCACACCCAGTTGAGCTACAGCAAGGTGCTTGATGCATACAAGACAACCGACACCGACGACACGGGGTACATCATCGATATGTACAGCAACTGCCGCTACCGCCCCAGCGACAACGGTTCCAGCGCCAAGAGTGTGGGTGAAGGCTACAACCGCGAGCACAGTTTCCCCAAGAGTTGGTTTGACGATGATACCCCCATGTACACCGACCTACACCACCTCTACCCCACCGACATCAGAGTGAACAGCCAGCGTAGCAACTTCCCCTATGGCGTGTGCCAGAATGGCAACCGATTGACCAACGGCAACCTCTACGGCAAGGGAAAGCTGGGCACGAGCACCTATCCGGGCTATAACGGCACCGTGTTTGAACCCGACGATGAATTCAAGGGTGACTTTGCCCGCACCTACTTCTACATGGTGACCTGCTACAAGAACGAGTTGCCTAGCTGGCCTGGCAGTCCACAGCTGAACTATAGCGCCAACAAGTACAAAGCCTTCTCGACATGGACCATCAATATGCTCATGGAGTGGACGCGCCTTGATCCCGTGAGCGAGAAGGAAATCAAGCGCAATGATGCGGTATATAGCATCCAGGGAAACCGCAACCCCTTTATCGACCATCCCGAGTTGGCCGAACACATCTGGGGTAACAAGCAGGGCAAGCCGTGGACCGGCTCGGGTGATGAGGTCACTCCCGCCATCATCTCGCCTGCCAATGGCGCGACCATCGACATGGGCACAACCGAGGTGGGCACTGCCAAGGAGCACACCATCACACTCAAGGGCGAAGGTCTGTCCCGCGACATCACCTTGTCGATGGAGAATAACGAGTATTTCTATGTGACCAGGAACAATTTCTCGGCCAGCGAGGTGAACAACGGCATTGACCTGGTTATCGGCTTTACCGCCGACGATGAGGGCACCTTCAACGATATCGTGACACTGAGTAGCGACGAGGTAACCGTGACATTCACCATCACCGCCACGGCGACTGATCAGGGTACGGGTCCCAATCCCCCCATCGCACTGGGCGACAGCATCATGGAGGACTGGGAAGGCTGCACCAGCGGTGGTTACTGGAACAATCAGGTACAAGGCCACACCTGGAGCTGGGACTTCACCGATGCAGGCATCTGGGGAGATAACCTCAAGCACGGCAGCCTCGTGTGCCGCATGGGCAAGACCAGTAGCAGCGCCATCGCTATGGCGCAGGATGTGGAAGGTGGCACAAGCGCCATAGGCCTGTGGGCTGGTGCCTACGGCAACGATGCCGACGCATCACTGCGGGTAGATTATAGCATCGACAAGGGAGCGTCATGGAACGCCCTGGGCAACGTCACCTTCACCAAAGGCAGCTTGCAGCACATCGTCCTCAAGGCCGATGTGACAGGCAGCGTGCGGTTCCGCATCGTTCAAACGTCAGGAACCCGTGTCAATATCGATGACATCACCCTATATGGCCGCATCCCGTTACAACCTCATATCCCCGGTGACGTGAACCTTGATGGCGAGGTCAACATTGCCGACATCAACGCTGTCATCGATATCATCCTGGGCGGTGCCTACTACGACAGTGGTGACGTGACCTGTGACAGTGAGATCAACATCGCCGACATCAATGCCGTCATCGATATCATCCTGGCTGCATCTGAACGGCAATAGCGCCACCATGCAATGTGACACCACCAATATCAATAGTTACTAAAAATAGGCATTTGCATCATTTATTTTTGCTATATTTGCAACATATAGCATTGTTAAACGTTTATTTATTTCAATATGATAAAAAAATTATTCTATTTATCTCACTGATTGCAAGCGCATTGACAGCATCTGCCGATAGCTATTTCTATGCTGAAGACTATGAAATCAAGCAAGCCAGACTGGGTGACACCATTATGGTACCCATCAAAGCCCATTTTGAAGCTCGACTGAACGCCTTCCAGGCCTGGTTCAGGTTACCCGACGGCTTGACCCTCTATGACGTGTGGGATGGTCCAGGACTTGATGTGCCCTACTTCAACTCTAAAGGAGTAGAAAAGATCCGTCACGTTGACGTGAGTCTGAACACGACTAACAGTACCCTAATTGGAGTGATAATGGATACAGGTTACTGGGATCCCACGGGAGAAGGTGACTATGTGAGCTATGGTTGCATCAAGTGGGAAGCTGGTGAATATGATTGCTTCTTTTATCTAGAAATCCTTGTTAACGAGGACTTTAATGGTGGAGAAATGGAAGTGGAGACCATTGTATCATCAACAAAAGACACCCGGGGAGGAACCGTCAAGAATAATGGCGACGATGGGGTTTCCTTCTTTAAGTACTCACAGTTCACTGTCGAGGTGGTTATCCCTGGCGACGTGAATTGTGATGGTCAGATCTCAATCGCCGATGCAACCATGCTGATCGATTATCTGCTAAGTGGTGATGAGAGCAATCTCAACCTTGATGCCGCCGACTTTACAGGGGACGGCGAGGTTACTATTAAGGATGTCACCAGCATCATTGATAACCTATTGAGTGTTTAATTAGTAATCCTTTAAATTATAGTAACTATGAAAAAATTATTATTTATTCTCACAATTCTTGTATGCTGTTTTTCAGCATCTGCCGACACTTACTTTTCCATAGATGACTTTGAAGTGCCTGTTAGCAGCCTGGGTAAAAGGTTTATAGTCCCTGTCAAAGCACACTTCCCAGCGCGACTAAACGCATGGCAACTCTATTTCACTCTTCCTGATGGTCTCAGCTTAAGGCAGGCTTCAAAAACCGATCAGATGAAAATCTATTTCTATGATTGGGAAGGACTTCTCGACTCAATTACGCCTGGAGCCCAAGTTGGCAGCATTCCAACTGTACTCTCTTATGTCATGGCCGAAGGTTACTGGGATCCGGATGGTGACGGCACGTATGAGACCTATGGAAGTGTGAAATGGGAAGCAGGAGACTATGATCGTTTCTTCTTGCTGACATTCAATGTTGATGCCAACTTCAAGGGTGGCGAGATCACCATTGAAACGATAGCATCATCAGGTAATGATACAAGAGGAGGCACACTCAAGGAAATAGGTGAAGATGGCAAGCAATTTTTCACCACAACAATGGTCACGGTCCAGGCGGCTATCCCTGGCGACGTGAATAGTGATGGTCAGATCTCAATTGCCGATGCAACCATGCTGATCGATTACCTGCTAAGTGGTGATGAGAGCAATCTCAACCTTGATGCCGCCGACTTTACAGGGGACGGCGAGGTCACCATTAAGGATGTCACCAGCATCATTGATAGCCTGTTGACCAATTAATCTCATCTCTATCAGTTAAAACAAACATGCGGTTGTGTCATGACACAGCCGCATGTTTGTTTATTGGCAGTTAGCCGGGTTACGCTACTTGACGGGGATCTTGTCGATGCGGCGCTGGTGGCGACCGCCTTCAAAGGGTGTGGTCATGAAGGCCTCGACCATGGCGATGGCCTCCTCATCGGTGACAAAGCGGCCCGGCATGGCGATGACATTGGCATCGTTGTGTTGACGGGCCAAGCGGGCCACCGCTAGGCGCCAGCACAGGGCCGAACGGATGCCCTGGTGCTTATTGAGGGTGATATTGATGCCCTCGCCACTGCCACACACGGCGATACCAGGATAGCACTCACCCTGCTCTACCGCGGCAGCACACAGGTGGGCAAAGTCGGGATAGTCACAACTCTCCTCGCTGTGGGTACCGAAGTCCTTATAAGCTATACCCTGCTCTTCTAGCCACTGCTTGACGGCTTCCTTGACGGGATAGCCGGCATGGTCGCTACATAGTGCCACGGGCACTCCAGGTTTCAAAATCGAGTTTTTCATCTCACTAATCTCTCATCAATTAATCACTAATCTAATAAGAGGCTGTATCATAATTGACTTCCGGAACGTTGTATCGCGCTTCGCGCGAGAAATTAAGCAAAAATTATAAATAAAATTAAAATAGAAATATATTTTGTTTAATTTCTCGGCCACAAGGCCGATAAAAAACACGTTGAAGTATGATGACACAGCCCGTTATTTATTTCTTGAGGGCCTGGAGGGCTTGCTCTAATGTAGCAATCTTGCTCTCGGCATCGGCCTTCTTCTTGCGCTCGCCCTCGACGACAGCAGCGGGAGCGTTGGCAACGAAGCGCTCGTTGTTCAACTTCTTCTCCACACTGGCCAGGAAGCCACTGGTGTATGCTAAGTCGGCCTCAAGTTTAGCGATTTCGGCTTCGACATCGATACTACCAGCCACCGGCACAGCAAACTCGGCAGTACCCACCATGAAAGCGGGCGCGGTGGGATCCTTCTCGGTCACGACCTCTACCTTCTCGAGACCTGCCAGCTTGATGATAATGGCATCCAGCGGGTTGTTCAGGCCACCGATAGCCTGGAGGGTGAGTTGCTCCTTGTTGGGGAGATTCTTCTGCTTGCGCACATTGCGCACACCAGCCACGATCTCCTTGACATCGGCCATCGCCTTGAGCAACGTCTGGTCGGCCTCCTGAGCCTCGGGGATGAGGGCATACATGATGCTCTCGCCATCCTTGCGCTCGTCGAGGTGCTGCCACAGCTCCTCGGTGATGAATGGCATGAAGGGATGCAGCAGACGCAGCAACATGTCAAAGAACTCGAGCGTGGCCTTCATTGTGGCTCGGTCCATCGGCTGGCCGTAAGCGGGCTTAACGGCCTCAAGATACCATGCCGAGAACTCTTCCCAGAACAGGCGGTAAAGCACCATCATCGCGTCGCTCAGGCGGAACTTCGAGAAGTGGTCTTTGACCGTTGCCAGGGCATCATTGAGCTGATGGCGGAACCAGAGCACGGCCTGACGGCTGGCTTCGGGCTGCTCAACATCGGCGACCTCCCAACCCTTCACGAGACGGAAGGCATTCCAAATCTTGTTGTTGAAGTTGCGGCCTTGCTCACACAACGCGTCATCATAGAGGATGTCGTTGCCAGCGGGAGCAGCGAGCATCAATCCCATGCGCACACCATCGGCACCAAATTTCTCGATAAGCTTCAAGGGGTCAGGCGAGTTACCAAGCGACTTGGACATCTTGCGTCCCAACTTATCACGCACGACACCTGTGAAATAGACATTGTGGAAAGGCATGTCGCCCATGTATTCGTAACCCGACATGATCATGCGAGCCACCCAGAAGAAGATGATATCGGGGGCCGTCACCAGATCATTGGTGGGATAATAGTACTTGATTTCCTCGTTGTCAGGATTGTTGATGCCATCAAACAGCGAGATGGGCCACAACCACGAGCTGAACCACGTGTCGAGGGCATCCTCGTCATGGCGCAACTGGCAAGCCTCAATGTTCTCGTATCCTGGAATCTTGCGGGCTTTCTCGAGTGCTTCTTCCTCGTTGAGGGCAACGACATAGACCTCCTTCTCGGGGTCGTCGGTGGGCAGGAAGTAAGCGGGAATGCGATGTCCCCACCACAACTGACGGGAGATGCACCAGTCCTGAATTTCCTCAAGCCAAGCCTTGTAAGTGTTTTTATACTTGGAAGGATAGAACTTGAGTTCGTCGTTCATCACACAAGGCAGTGCGATGTCGGCAAAGTGCCTCATCTTCAAGAACCACTGCATGCACAATCGGGGCTCAACGGCGGTATCGCTATTGCGCTCGCTGTAACCCACCTTGTTGTCATAGTCCTCGATCTTCTCGACCAGACCAGCCTCCTTCAAGTCAATAACGATCTGCTTGCGGCAGTCCATACGGTCCATACCGACGTACAGTGGCGACTGCTCGCTGATGGTGGCATCGGCATTGAAGATATCGATGGTCTCAAGATTGTGGGTCTTGCCCAGCATGTAGTCGTTGGTATCGTGAGCGGGGGTGACCTTCAAGCAACCCGTACCGAACTCGATCTCCACATAACGGTCCTCGATAACATTGACGACACGGCCCACCAGGGGCACGATGACCTTGCGGCCCTTGAGCCATTGGTTCTTGGGGTCCTTGGGGTTGATGCACATGGCGGTATCGCCCATGATGGTCTCGGGGCGTGTGGTGGCAACGACGGCATAGTAGCCCTTCTCATCCTTGTGGATGATGTTGCCCTCGGCACGCAGCTGCTCCTCGTTGTCGAGGCTCTGCAAGCCGTCCACATAGTACTTGAGATGGTAGAGGTGGCTTTTCTCCTCACGGTAGATGACCTCCTCGTTACTCAAGGCGGTCTGTGCCTTGGGATCCCAGTTCACCATGCGCAGTCCACGGTAGATGTAGCCCTTGTCATAGAGATCGACAAAGACCTTGAGGACGCTCTTACTGCGCGTCTCGTCCATCGTGAAGGCCGTGCGGCTCCAGTCACAGGAGGCTCCCAGTTTCCTGAGCTGCTTCAAGATGATGCCTCCATGCTCGTGGGTCCAGTCCCACGCGTGCTTGAGGAACTCGTCGCGGGTGAGGTCACGCTTGCGGATGCCCTGCTCGGCCAGGCGCTTTACCACCTTGGCCTCGGTAGCGATCGAAGCGTGGTCGGTACCGGGCACCCACAGCGCATTCTTGCCCTCCATGCGGGCGCGGCGGATGAGGATGTCCTGAATCGTGTTGTTCAACATGTGGCCCATGTGGAGCACACCCGTCACATTGGGGGGCGGGATGACGATGCAATAAGGCTCGCGCTCATCGGGCACGCTCTTGAACAGGTCATGACTCTCCCAGTACTGGTACCACTTGTCCTCGACCTCTTTAGGGTCGTATTTGGTTGCCAATGTATTCTCTTTCTCGCTCATTTGAAAAATGTATTGAAATAGTTTATTCTTAAGTTCAAGCTGCAAAGTTAATAAAAAAAGCAGAAAAAGCAGTACCTTTGTTGCCAAAATAGGTGTTAATAATATGGGAACGATTAATTTCACGCAGATATTGAGTGCTACGCTGGTGTTGTTGAGTATTATCGACATTGTGGGGTCGATACCTATTATCTTGCAGCTGAGGGAGAAAGGGCGTCATGTGGATGCCACCAAGGCGACCCTCTACTCTACCCTGCTGATGGTGGGTTTCTACTATGGCGGACACTGGCTGTTGCGCATCTTTAATTGCGACATCCACTCGTTTGCCACGGCGGGCGGTTTCCTGATGTTCCTAATGGCGCTGGAGATGATCCTGGACGTGGAAATCTTCAAGAACAACACGCCCAACAAGGGGGCGACGATGGTGCCGATGGTGTTCCCGCTGATTGCGGGCGCTGGCGTGCTGACAACGTTGATCTCATTGAAGGCGATGTATGACGACGTGAACATCTTTATCGGTCTGGCCATCAACATGCTGTGGGTGTTTGCCGTTATCAAGAGTACGGGCAAAATCCAGCAACTGTTGGGCGAAGGCGGCATGATGTTCTCCCGCAAGTTCTTCGGCATCATCCTGCTGGCCATGAGTGTGAAGATGATGACCGAGAACATCGCTCACCTTTTCTAGAGCAACAACGCGACATCATTGGGATAAAAAGAATTTGCATAAACCATTTTTTATTAATATATTTGCACCGAATAACCAACTTTCTTTATAAAGCTGCAATTATTTTTTGTGTTTATTAATCATTTCTAACTTACAAGATTCATTCATTATGAAAAAAATTGTATCCCTACTCTCTCTTGTCCTGCTGACCACATCGGCATGGGCAGCTAACCCTTACACAAGTATCCAGAAGCCGCAGGGTGTTCTCGAGGACGGTGGCATCACCAGTCTGAGTCAAGCCAATGCTTTGGAAAACGACGAGGCCTTTACCTTTAACGGCAATGCTGTTGTTACAGTCTTTAAGAATGGCTACCTGTTCTTGCGCGATGAGAGCGGTTACGGCCAGATTCAGGGCGTCGTTGCCAGCGAGTTTGAGAACGGTCAAGTGTTGGCCCCGGGTTGGGGTGCCAACAAGACCGGCAACAACGGCTGGGTATGGTTCACCGATGCTACTGGTCTGAGCGCCAGTGGTGAAACCAACGCTGAGCTGGGTGCAGCCCAAGTGCTCACCGGCGCTGTCGATGAAAGCATGGTCAACGCCTATGTTGTCATCGAGAATGTTACATTTGGTTTCTTTCCACCTCGCTCATTTCCTCTGCCTGACGGCACTTCCATTGGAAAAACCGAAGTCCTATGGGGCATAAGTGCGTCGGCAGGAGGTAACTTTAATGTCTATGGCATTATTTGCAAGGTTGATGGTGCATTGAAGATCAATCCCGTTCAATATGAGAAATATGTTGAGCCCGTGCCCACAATCATCCGTGGCGACGTGAACGATAACGGAGATGTGACCATCGCTGATGTGACCGCACTTATCGATTACCTGCTGAGCGGTAATGCAAGTGGAATCAATCTTGACAACGCAAACTGCAACCTTGATGGAGATGTGACCATTGCCGACGTGACCGCCCTCACCGACTATCTGCTGAGTGGCAACTGGCCCAACTGATCCAAGTAAGGAAAGAACTCATTGTTAGACCTATAGGTCGAAATAAAGCGGCAGCCGCCCCGCGAGGGATGGCTGCCGTTACTATATCAGGAAAAGAGGAATTGGGAGTATGTTACTTCCAGGCGGGGTCGCTCTCGTTCCAGCAGCGGTCGAGGGCGGTGACGGCATATTGCCACTTGCCACTGTCGGGCAGGACAAACGTGGTTCCACCTGTGATGGCGATGATGCCCTCGGCGTTGTCGATGGAGCCTTTCTTGCCCTTGGGGAAACGGTAAACGACGTAGCGGACGGCTTGCTGCATGGGCTCGTCGGTGTCGTGGGCGCGCCACACGAGACACTTCTTGCCATCCACCTTCTTGATCTTGAGGTCATGCACACGGTGAGGCTTCTCGTTATCCAGCCAGGTATAGGCAGGAATCAGTGCGGGATGGCTCATCTGGTGATTCTTCAACGAGTCGAGCACACCCTTGAAGTTGCTGGTGATGCTGTAGCCAGGCCACCAGGTCACGCCATGCACATCGTCCATGGCACGTTGCAGGCGCAGCTTGTGGTCAAGCTGCGTGGGGTTGGCAGGGTTGCCCCCCTCGGCAGCAATGTCTTGATGGGACATCACGTTGTTAACGGCTTGACCGTAGTACATGTGACGCCCGTTGGCATGGTCGTTCCACCAGTGCATGAGCACCAGGTCGCTGGCCCGCTCGTGCTCCAGTTCCCAATAGAGTTGGGGCACCATATAATCGACCCAACCCTGGGCGGTCCACTTGGGGCAGTCGGCATACAGGGCATCATAGCACTGCAGGCCGTTGGTCTCACTGCCGTCGGGGTCGCTGGCCTTGTTGCGCCAGATGCCGAAGGGGCTGATACCGAAGCGAACCCAAGGCTTCACTTCTTGAATGGTGTTGTGCAATTGCTCGATGAGCAAATCCACGTTGTGACGGCGCCAGTCGTTCTTGTCCCAACCAAGTCCATACATGTTGTAGGAAGTAGTGTCGGGAAATTCCACACCTGTTACAGGATAGGGATAGAAATAGTCATCCATGTGCAAGGCATCGATGTCGTAACGCACAAGAATGTCCCTTACCACCATGTCGATGAAATCACGGCTCTCGGGCAATCCCGGATCAAAGTAGATTTTGCCGTCGGCATACTTGAGGAACCACTCGGGGTGCTCATAGTAGATGTGTCCCGGAGCCGGTTTGTCCTCCTCGCTACTGGTCACGCGATAAGGGTTGATCCAGGCGTGGAGTTCCATGCCACGCTGGTGGGTCTGGTCAATCATGAACTGCAAGGGATCCCACACGGGGTTGGGTGCCTTGCCCGGTTCACCCGTGAGCCATCGGCTCCAGGGTTCCAGTTCGCTGACATAGGCAGCATCGGCCTGCGGCCTGATCTGCCAGATGACCGCATTACAGTTGGCCTGCTGGAGCAGGTCAAGCTGCTTGATGAGGTACTGGCGGGTCTGTTCGGGAGACATCTGGGCATACTGTTTCTGCCCGATGATGTGCATCCACGCCCCGCGGAACTCATGCTTGGGCAGCCCAGAGGCAGAGCCGCCCACCTGCGCATTCATGCAACCGGCCATCGAAGCCAGCAGCATGGCAATGAGAAGAATATGTTTCATATATACTTGTGGTTAATGTTACTCCTCGTCGGTGATAGGAATCCAAACATAGGCTCCCAAGTCGATAGCGCCACGTTCCAGGCGGTCGTTGCCATAGCGATCGTATCGCGCCTCATCGGTGCAAAGTGAGGGATTACCCTTGCCGATGGCATCGCTCTCGTTGCCCAGGCGGTAATCAAAGTAGTGGTCGTCACGCACCGTCAGGAACTTGGGATCAGCATTCCAAACGCAGTTGATGAAGTGCCCATCATCGTTGCCCGAGCTGTGCAACAGGCAATAGCGCAGATAGACGTCAAACTCACCGAGGTTACCCTCGTTGATGGCTTTGGTATCCTTGGTAAGAGCGTGGATGATGCAGTTATCAAAGTAGGCCCTGATCTTGCCTGTCGTACCATTGTCAAACTCCACATCATAGACGTTGACAACCGGGAACGAGGGCACCTTGAACAAATAATAGTTGGCAAACGTGCACTGCGTCGCCATCACCTTGCCACCGGCGAAATAGGCGACTTCCTCGGCGGCATCACTGACCTCGGTGCCGATGAGCTGTACGTAGCAAGCAGCCGTCGCCAAACATGTCGAGGCCGAATTGGTGAGGACGCAATTGACGAGTTTGAGAGAACAGTTGAGCGTATCGACATAGTCGGGAAGGCAGTGCATACCGATGCTGCTGCCTCGCATGATGACATGCTTCAACACATTAGTCACCTTGTAGGAAGGCGAGAAGATGACACCACCCCACTGTCCTGACATCACATCAAAGCTAGTCTCTCCCACCACACGATCCAATCGATCGCCACGCAAGGTGATCGGCTCTTGGACCGTACCATTGGCTAGCATACGCCCCTTGCAGCGAATGGCCGCCTTGTCATGGAAAAGCAGCGTTGCGCCAGGATCGATGGTCAAGGTTGCTCCAGGAGCGACAAACATCGTGTCGTAGATGAGATAAGGCTTGGTTGCCGTGAAGCGGGTATTGGTCGAGATGGTGTCGCCATTGACACGCACCACGTCCTGCCCCCATGCACTGAGCAGCACACTCTGGGTCACGCCGTTGGTCACAAACTCCAAGCGGTCCTCCAGCAAGGTGGGTTCATTCTGTTCCATCTCATCAAGTTTGGCCTCGATAAAGATGTAAATAGAGTCGTTGCCTCTAATTTCCACATTCTGAAATTCATCGCCACGCACCCCATCCACATTGAGGTGGAAATGCCCCTTGGATGCCAGTCCCGCCACTTTGATCGACGAGATATTGATTTGCTTCTTGCTGCGGTTATAGACCACCATCTGCTTGGTGGCCGTGCCTTGCAGCGTGATCACCGTGTCAAAGGCTACCGTGTCCTTGTTAAAGGCGAGCACATCGCTCGACGAGGTAGTGAAGCCATCCTCGATGCACGACGAGAGAGCCACCATGAGCATCATCATGGCAGCAAGTATCCACAATGGTTGTTGAGTGTGAGTCATTATCGTTACTGAATATTATATTATAATGAACGGGAAAGCGGGGTCTTTAGTATATCCAGCAAGGTGTCACCGTTCAAAAAGGGCCACTACCGGATAGTGGTCGCTCTCGCCCGCCTTGACCGTCTTGCACCATAGTGCCTGCATGTCTCCACGGTAAAGGATGTGGTCAATCTTGACATACAAGAGATGCTCATGGAAGGTGAAAGTGGGTCCAAAACCAGTGTCGGCCCATGCGTCGCTCAAGTCATCGCCACAGATGGTGCGATAGGCAAACGAACCTGGTGTGTCGTTCATGTCGCCCATGACCAGCACATCGCCCACCGTCTCGTTGAGCAGTTCACGCAAAGCCTTCGCCTGACGGGCGTGAATCTGGAAGCCCGATTCCAGCTTGCTAGTCACCGACTGGATGCGCTTCTTGCGTCCCGAGGGGACGTTCATCGACTCGATGACGTTGCTCTCGTTGGCATTCAGCCTCAAGGAACTCAGGTGCATACTGATCACACGGACATTCCCACCCGGTGCCTCGACATCCCAAGCCTTGATGAAATAGTTCATTGTATCACGGTCGAGGGCGGGAGACTGGACCTCGGTAAATGGATATTTGGACAAGATGCCCACATCAAAGAAGTGTTTCTTGCGATAGGGGTACTTCTTGTATAGTTCGTCGAGCATGGTTTTCAAGCGCGGCTGCTGCTCATAGGAGAAATAGACCAATCCCTCCTGGATGGCCACGATATCGGCATCCTCGTCCAGGATATAGCGCATGTTCTTGCTGGGGAGCGTCGTATCACTGTACCAATTAAACTCGGTGACATTCATGGTCAGGACTTTGAGCTGGGTCTTGTCGGGGTCGGCCTTGGGATTGAATACATGAACCGGTGAGATCTGCCGCAATGTGGGCCATGCGAGCAGCAATGCCCCTACCAGGATAGTAGCCGATTGCCATTGCTTGAATAGCAGCAACAGCACCATGATGGCCAGTACGACGACAGCCACTGCGGGCAAGGCCAGCGTCACCAGTGAAGGCAGGCCCCACACCATGGGATCAACACGGCCACCATAGGCCGAAAACAACAGCGCAAAAGCCGCAATGATGGCAATCAGATGAAGGATATATTTCATACTGTGTTTTAATTACTAGAGTTTCCACCCAGGCTTGAAGAACGGCTGCTGGGCAGTGAATCGCGGTGCATAGGTCTTGAGCAGCCATATCGTGGGCCACTCAAGGATGATCGTGGCGATGAATACCACCAGCGTGAGCGTTATGCCGGGTTCCATACCCAGGCGCAGCATGCACAAGGAGCGGATGGGCAGGAAAAACAAGGGGTGAGTACCCAGGATGATCAAGGAATAACGTCCGTAATGGCACAATACCGGTAGGCGGGGCAAAGGCTTGCAGGCCCAGAAAAGCGCTACAATGGCCAGCAACGGCAAGAGATACAGTTTCCAATAGGGCTGCATGACCTGAAAGTGCAAATTCATGAATTCACTGAGCCAGTACACAGGAAACGCCACCGCCACAAGGGCCAGAATGCCCCATCTGTCATATCGAGAAGGCTCCAAGGCCCCCCATGACTTGAGGCCCCACCCCAGCACAAAATAAGGCAGTGCCACCAGAGAGGTGTCCAACATGAGCGGCAACACCAGTTTGTGCACACACAGCCAATAGCCCAGCGCTGAGCAACCGACAACAATGGCCAACAGAGCCCACAACGGCTTGACCCAACGTCGCAACGCATAAAAGATGACATTCACCCAGAAGAGGCTCAGCAAGAACCACAAGGGGGTTGAGCCTTCCCAGTACCGCAGATAAAACGGTTCCAGGAGGCGCATCGGCGACGCATCTACGGGATCGGCACCGATGGCCCATCTCATTCCAGCCTCAAGGCACCTGAACACATAGGCCAGTGCCACGAAAAAAACGAACGGCACAAGGATGTTGTTGACCTTGCGCCGCGTGAAGTCGGCAAAACCGTCGTATCGCTTGAAGAAAATGCCTGATATGAAATAATACATGGGCAGGCGAAAGGCCTGCAATGCATTGTTGAGATTGGGAGCCAGATAGTTGAAGAATTCATGGTCGATGTGGTACATCACGATGAGCATGATGCACAAACACTTCATGAAGTCGATGTAGGCTATGCGTGGCTGCCGCATCATCACATCTTGGACTCCAGCATGGCGATGACGCGTGAGAAATCGGTCATCTCGGCAATCTCCTCGGGCTCCAACTCGATGTCAAAGGCATCCTCCAGCTCAGAAGCCAGCATGAGGTGATGCAACGAGTCCCAAGCCTCACAATTCTTCTGCGAGAGATCGGTCGAAACCTCATTCAACTCAAAGGTTTCGCGCATGATATTCAAGACATTCTCTTGTATGGTCATAATACTCGTATGTTATAGCAATTCTTGATTTCAAATACAGTGCTGATGGGCATCGCGTAGTTCTTGATTCCCTGCTCGTCCTGTTGAACACACTCCATGCCCAGGCGATCGTAGAACTCAGCCGTCTGGCCATTCTTGGCTGTGGGGATATACTCGGCAGTTAATCTGCGATAACCGTCAAGGCGCAACAGGTTGAGCACCGTCTTGACAAAGGCATCCTCGATGCCCTTGCCCAAGATGCGGCAACTGAGCAGCAATGTGTCGATGTGCACCGCCTCGTCGCTTACAGGCCGCAAGAACACCGTGCCCGTAATGCCACTGTCGCCAAATCGGTCACTCACCCTGATGCAATAGATGATCCACCCCTGATCCAGTCGCTGTTGCACATCGGCCTCGCTGTAACGACGGGTTGTGAGATTGAACTGGTTGGTCTTCTGTGTCATCTGTGCAATGCGAGGCAGATTGTGCTCATCGGCGGGAATGACATCGAGTTGCATGTCCAGGCTGTAGAGGAACTGGTCGAAATCGACAAACCGGGACTGCTCGGCACGTCGCAAGATGTTAGACCGGTACTGCTGGGTTTTATCCAGATCCTCTTGTGTAACCTTGTAGATGCGGAAGTACCTCTCTACCAACTGCTTGAAAAAAGGCATGAGCTGATATGGCTTGTCAGGGAAATCAGGCACCTCGACCTGCGGTAGCAACTGCTTGACCAGTTCCCTCTCGGCAGGATTATCGTCGAGAAAGACCATGCTGTCCAGACCGATGTTGAGCTCGGTTGCCATGTCACTGATGTTGCTGGCCTTGTCTTGCCAGTTGATGCGCATTGCGCTGAAGTGTTCCCGCCTGAGAACCATGTGGGGATTTTTCTCCCAGGCCTCCAGCACGTCGGCCTCATTGTTCTTGCTGCACACCGCCAGTATCACACCCGAGCGTGACAACTGCAACAAGGCGTGTTGCCAATAGGAATAAGCCTTGCCAGGATACTCACCCCCCAGCTGAATGCCATCAATACCATCCTCACCCAGGACCCCACCCCACAGGGTGTTATCAAGGTCAAGCACCAGACACTTCTTGCGTTGCAGGGCCATCTCACTCTCCTGTCGTTGCCACCATGCCTGGAAGTCATGTCTGAGTTTGGGGTTGAGCAACGATTGTGACATCATGAAATACTTCCAGTTGACCAGTGTGTCGGCATCATAACGGGACGTGAACTCAGAGAAGTCCACCCACTTGACTTGGGCGTGAGTTCCAGAAAGCTCAACCACATAGCGGTTGAAGTCGGCAACCGCTTCCTCCACAGCGGCCTCATCTCCTGTGAGCCTCAAGGGGAACAGGTTAACCAGAGAAAAGATGATGAACGGTTTGGAAGCGGCTACGCCATCGAGCACCAAACCCAACTTGTCACGGTAGGAGGTGATTTCTTGAGCCAACTGTTGCGAGTCGGGGTTAACAGGCACTTGATAGAACCAAATGTAACGATCGACGTCATCGGGCACCATACTGATGTCGTCATAGCCCGAATAGGTCGTTTCATCGTCGCCCAGAAAAGCCTCTATCGTCTGATTACGAAAGACAAAGGTCTTCATTTCCTATTTCTTTATCATTCTATACACCTTGCTGAGTGCTCGCCACAGTGGAGGGCACATCATGGGAAGGTGGATGATTTTCCATTTCATGCCGCGATAATCAGCCTCGGGCCCCACACAAGGGAAGGGGAAGAGGCCAGCCTTGCCAATCCTCTCAATGATCTCGTCCACCATGCCGCAAGTGAGAGCCTTGGTCATCGAGAAATAGAGATACACATTTCTCACACCGTCCACGCTGGCCGGCGCCTTGCGACCCGTTGAGAGCTCATACTGGCGCGCTGTGGCATCAATCAATGCAGCAGAATCGACCTGGCTGTAGATGCGGCGGCGCAAGTGTTCCCGATCGGGGTTGTGCATGGCACTGCCGGCACGCTTCACATAGCAGTACACCTCCTGATCATCGTGAACTACCCGTGACGCATTGAGCAGGAAACGCGCGATGAGCGCACCATCCTCACAGACGATGAGTGAAGTGTCGAAGCGCCAGTTGCCCTGCTCCAGATAATCGCGACTGATGAGGAATCGCCACACATAGGGGGTCATGCTGTGGGTCATGAGAAAGTCATATCCTGTCATGACCGCTGTCGTGGCATAATTGTCGTCACGGGTGTGGGGCAACATACCACCCTCGACATCCTTGCAACAATAGTTGAACGAGAGCACTTCAAGGTTCTCGTCCAGGGCACGACGCAGGAGGCGAGGCATCACATTGGAGACGAGATGGTCGTCACTGTCCACAAACATCACAAAACGGCCCCGTGCATGATCCAGTGCCAGATTGCGTGCCGCACTGACGCCAGCGTTAGCCTGGGTGAGCAAGCGCACCTGTGGATGCCCGCTTGCAAAGGCCTCTATGACCCGTCGACTGGAATCGGTGGAGCCATCGTCAACGACCAGCACTTCATATTCCTCGGCACCAAGCCCTTGTTCCACAATAGACTGCAAGCACTGGTGCACATAGACCTCAGTGTTATAAACGGGCACGATGAAAGAGAGCAGCACTTGATCCATCACGGTTGAGCCTCTACCAACTCGATTAATCCATTATCCTTCTTGAACATGAAAGCGATGCGGCGATTGCCCATAGCACATGCCGGAACGGGGCCACTCACCATCAAGAAACGCTCACGCCTCAACTGCGATATTGCATCCTCCAGGTCTTGTACCTCATAGCATATGTGATAGGGAGTCACACCTGCCGTCGCCAGTGTGCGGGCCACAGGGTTATTCTCGTCAAGCGGCTCCAGTAACTCAAGGCGTGGAGCCCCTTCCTTCTCAAGGAAGCACACACGCACGTGCTGCACGCCATCATCGGTCACTGGCGAGGCATCATAGCCCATCGCCGTGTAGAAGCCCTTGGTCTTGTCGATGTTGCGGCAGGCGATACCGATGTGATGAAAAAGGAGCTGCTGTGCCATCAAGCGTTAATACTCTATAACTGGTGAGACGTTGCAATTGTGCATCTGCATGATGGCAGCGCCCCAACTCAGTCCAGCGCCAAATGCGCTCATCACCACCTTGTGATCACCCATCAAACGACCATTCAGTTCACTAGAGATGGTCAAGGGAACCGAAGCGCTACTCGTGTTGCCATACTTGCCGATGCAATAAGGCACACGGTCGGGCGAGATTTTCAGTTTCTTGACAAAGAAGTCCATCATGAAGCGGTTGGCCTGATGGAACACCAGGTAGTCCACATCGTCGATGGTGTTCTCGGTTTCCTTGAGAATCAGCTTGATGCTCTTGGGCACCTTGCTGATGGCAAAGTTGAAGACATCCATCCCATCCATGAACACCTCCAGGTCGCTGCGGATGTTTCCATCCTCCTGCTCCCGCTCCACACAGGAGTCGGGCGTGATGGGGTTGCGCATTCCAGCGTGGATCTTGAGCGTGTCGGCCCCACTGCCATCGGTATAGAGCATAAAAGTTGAGGCAGGGAAATCACCCTTCTCGATGAGTGTTGCAGTCCCCGCGTCGCCATAGAGCGGCCAGTCCACCTTGTCGCGGCGGTTGACAATCTTGGAGAACGTCTCACCGTCCAGCAAAAGCACGCGATTGATGCCCTCCATCGACGCATAGGCAAAAGCTGTGCTCAATGCGAAAAGGTATCCCGAGCAACCTAAAGAGATGTCAAAGCACATCGTTTCCTTGGGAAGTCCCAGTCGATCCTGCAACAGGCAGGAGGTGGCGGGGATGCGGTAATCGGGAGTTTGGCTCATGAACAAGAGCACGTCGATGCTCTCGGGGGCAATATTGTTGTCCTGCATCAACCGTTGCGCCGCCTTGAAGCACAGGTCACTTGCTGTAACGTCGGGCGCAGCGATGCGACGCTCAACGATGCCAATATTGTTGATAGTCTTATCTATTTCCTCCTCGGGAATTAGGTATCCCAAATCCTTATTGAAAACCACTTCTTGAGGCACACAGGCACTCATTGCCGTGATTCCCACACCATGAAAAGTCAATTTAGCCATAATAAAAATCTGGCAGAGAGATGTTTAGGGTTTAAATAACAAACACAAGAAACGGGCCACGATCAGTTGTCGTGGCAGGTCATCATGGTTGCGGTAGTTATGCTATCATCCGACCCTGTTGCTAACAGCCTTGTAGAGGTCCTCAACCGTATTGCTGTTACGGATATCGTCACCCCTGAATTCCACATCATATTCCTCATCGACCATAGCGATGACCGATAAGGCAATGAGTGACGACCATTCCTTCAATTCCTTGAATCGAGTGGTAGCCTGTATAGTGTCAGTATCTGTTTCTTCAAACAGATCCGCAAAGTTCTCTATGAATCGTTCCAAATTCATGCTGTTATTATAACGTAAAAATACCTTAGATATTTTCACGGGGTGCAAATTTATATAAAAAATATTAAAACCATGCCCCTACTACTGATTATTTGCAGCAAAAATATGCCTTTTGGTGGGCTTAAAAGCCACTTGGGGGCACAAAATGCCCCTTAATAGTCAAATTTCCTGGCCGGCACGCCCAGATAGGTGGCATTGTCACGAGGCTGTGTCATGAGCACACTGTTGGCCCCCAGGGTCACCCCGTTGCCGATAACCATGCCCTGAAGCACCACGCTGGCCACACCCAGCAGATTGTTGTCGCCTATGGTAATGCCTCCTGAGAGATGTGCGGCAGGCATGAGGCCGTTGAAGTCACCGATGACGTTATCGTGTCCCACTACCACATGATCGTTGAGCAAGTTGAAGTTGCCGATGGAGACATCACAAGAGATCATGCAGTCGTTCTGGATGATATTACCCTCGCCCATCGTGACCGTGTTCTTGTCCACGAGGAACAATGACGGATCGATGAGATTGGGGAAATAGATATTGTCAACCGTGATTTCCTCACGGATGCGGCGAACAACCTTATTGTCATTGATGGCTATGGCAACCGCAAGCGGCTCGGTGACCCTCAAGAGCTTATCCATGCCACCGAGCACCGTTCCATATCGTGAAACCACGGTGTCAACGGGCTTGCTGTCATCAAAGAAGCCTATCAGGTGCCAGTCTCCTCCAGCGGCATTGATGCGGTCAATCAGGCAGGCCACTTCCTTGCCAAATCCACCAGCGCCATAAATTGCTATTTTCTTCATAAGCTGTATCGTTTTTTTAAGTTGGTATTCACAAGATATCACTTGCAGCAGGCTTTGATCTCGCGGGCTACAAGTTCCACATCCTCATCGCTTACCCAGGGTCCGCTAGGCAGGCACAGTCCCATGGAGAAGAGTTCCTCGCTCACGCCGTTGACATAGGCGGGTGCGCCCGAGAACACCGGCTGGGTGTGCATGGGTTTCCACAAGGGACGCGACTCAATATTGCAAGCCTCTAGATGCAGGCGGACGGTATCATAATCGGTGCCGGTCTTGACCGGATCTATCAGAATGGTGTTGAGCCAGTAGTTGCTATCAGAACGCTCATCCAGATTGGTGTGAACTGCAATGCCATCGATGTCACTAAGCAATTCTATATACCTATTGCACAGGTGCTTGTGATGGGCCAGATGCTCATCAAGGACGGTCATCTGTCCACGTCCGATGCCAGCACAGATGTTGCTCATGCGATAGTTGTAACCGATCTCCTTGTGCAAGTAATAAGGTACCGGTTCTCTTGACTGTGTGGCATAGAACATGGTCTTTTTCTTGGCAGCGTCATCGGGGCAGATGAGCGCACCACCACCGCTGGTGGTTATCATCTTGTTGCCATTGAAGCTCATGATGCCATAATCGCCAAAGGTACCACACAACTGACCACGGTAGCGTGAGCCGAAGGCCTCGGCTGAGTCCTCGATGACGGGGATCTCATAGCGACGGGCAATCTCCATAATCTCATCAATCATGCCGGGCATACCGTAGAGATAGACTGGGATGATGGCTTTGGGCTTGCGTCCGGTCTTGGCTATGCGGTCCTTGATGGCCTCCTCAAGCAGAGCCGGATCCATATTCCACGTGCCGCGCTCACTATCGACAAACACAGGTGTTGCCCCTTGATAAACAATGGGATTGGCACTGGCCGAGAACGTCATCGACTGGCATATCACCTCGTCGTCACGCCCCACACCCAGATTGACAAGCGCCAGATGTATGGCAGCTGTACCTGAGCTAAGCGCAACCACACGCTTGTCCTGTCCACACAACTGTTCCAGATCCTGTTCAAAGGCATTCACATTAGGCCCAAGGGGTACCACCCAGTTGGTGTCAAAAGCCTCTTGAATGTATTTCATTTCTTGTCCGCTCATGTGGGCAAGACAGAGTAAAATTTTATTATTAGCCATATTCTTTTTTTTATAGTATTATAGTCCTTGATTGAGGTGCATGGCCTGAGAAGATGCGCCGTTGCTCTGCCAGCCGCTTAATAAGTTCCTCGCTCTGGGCAGCCAGAGCCTTGTCGGAATGCGGGAGGCTAGCGACTGTCTTCACACCGGGGATGTAGCTGTCACCCGTGAAAATCGCATCCTCTACAATCCATGTCACACACGAAGGGCAATGTCCCGGAGTGTAGACAGCAGTCGCCTCTATATCCTTGAATAACGGGATGATTGCGCCATTGTCCACAACCATAACATTGCGGGGAGAATCCAGGATGAAAGGCTCCTCATGATACCTCGAGAAATTCAGCTTATCACTGAGCAGCCCTTCACGTCCCGACTCGTTGGTCACAATAGCAATACCCGGGAACAAAGTCAACAGATGATTGAGGCCATAGATGTGGTCAAAATGGGAATGTGTGAGCAGGACCCCACGCAATGTGCCCTCGATGTGAGGCAGAATGCGATCCACATCACCACAATCCACCAGCCAGGTTTCATGCCCCCTTGTCAAGACATAGGTGCATGAGTTGAAGATGGAATTGACTACCTGATGGATGCGCATCTTATTCTCGTCAGCAATCTGATAAATGGCAGCTTGAGTCATTTTTTATCCTCCATCATTTTTTATTGGGCATAGAGATAGAACGGCATCCCCTTGCCAAAGGTCTTCTTAGACGTCTGTACACGAACGGATTCCACTTGGCGCGCCCGATCGATGACCTCGTCCAGGTAGTCACCAAACATGGGACCTGCCATCATCTGTGGCCCTTCTACACTGGGAACCAGATTAAACTCGATGAACAACGGTTCGCCGTCAGGCAAAACAGTCACATCCCAACCCACAAAGTCAAAATAGGGCAAGCGACGATGCATCTTGAGCAGCGTACGTATCACCCCATCATAATTGGGTACCACCAGATGCTCAACGCCCGTCTCCTCCTTGAGTGAGGACACGCTCATGTTCTTGAATCGGAATACCCGGTCATCGACCAGGCCATTCTTGTCGATCAAGCAAGTGCCACCACCCTGTGACACATTATCCTTGATGGCCCCCTTGCCACCGAAACGCAGGTGGGCATAGGGGTAAAGAAACTCGTAAGAACCATTGTTGCGACGATAAGTATATAGACGCATCGAGTTGAGCGAGGTGGGATTCACCCGCTGCAAGTCGGGATGCTGGATCACCTTTTCCTGAATGGTGAAATTGATACCATAGCGCTGGAACAGCGCTTGAATGCGGGCGGCATCGGGATTGACAAGCTGTTCCACCCCTTCACCATTACAAGTCTCGACCGTGGGTTTGATTATCATGTGGCCACGATACTGGAGAACAGCATCCACTGCCTGGTGGGCAGTGATTTCCTCACCATCACGGTAGAAATGACCATGAATGTTCTTAACAATGGCGAGCGGCTGTTTCACCATGGGGAACAACTCGCTGTAGATATTCTTGTCAAGATAGGCATCCTTGAAATCGTGACGGTTGAGTGACGGAATCACATAAAAGTAATACACGTCCATCGACAGGTAACGATCGCTGTGGATGCCATTGAGCGATGAGAAGTAGTCATCAAACATCATTGACACCTTGAAGCCACGCTGCTCATAATAGCGTGAGAGCTCTTTCTTGTGAGCCTTGTAGTTGAATTCTTCGGGCATGACATGGGACTTGAAGTACCAGTCGCCCCAGAAGTATTCTTTGTTGGAATTAAAATACTTAAGTTGTGCCATTGCTGTGAAAGCAAGAGTTTAATAGGTGATGATATCTTGAATCATGACGTGGCCGGCATAAAACTCCATGCTGGCCCAGGCCAGTCCCACACCAAATCCACAGGCCACACAGTGCTGTTCCTCTCCCGTGAGCTGCTGGCTGCAACGCGTCACCATGGTCAAGGGAATAGACGCGCTGGTGACATTGCCGTACTCCTCCAGGCAATAGGGGGTCTTCTCGGGCGGAATCTTTATCGCCTTGCGGATCTTCTCGTCAATAAACTTGTTGGCCTGATGCAGCAACAAGAGGTCCACCGTGTTGACATCGATATTGAACGTCTCGATCAGTTCCTTGAGTGAACGCGGGGGCTGCTTGATGGCAAAACCGAAAACATCCATGCCGTTAACAACCATGTCGATGCCACGCCTGAAGACGCCAGGAGACACTTCTTTCTCCTCAAGCGCCTCATGGGTAACGGGGTTACGCATTCCTCCATAGGGAGCCCATACCGCCTCAAAACCACTGCCATCGACACCATACATGAAATGCATGGGGCGCGAGTGCTCGGGATCAAACTCCAGCGCGGTAGCCGTAGCAGCATCACCAAACAGAGGGCGCACCGTCGTGTCACGCTGGTTGCGGTTGAGGGTATTGGTCTCGGCGGCAACAAGTATCGCCCGCTTGAACGTGCCATGGGACATCATCGAGCCGACGATGCTCATGCCATAGACCCACCCCGAGCAACCGAAGGGCAAATCAAAGACGCAACAATCGCTGCGCAAGTGCAGACGGTCCTGGAGGACGCAAGCCGTTTGTGGTGCGATATAGTCTCGGGAGGTGCAGACATAGGCAAAGCAATCAATGTCTTGGGGTTCCCAATTCATCTTAACCAGCAAGCCCTCGACCGCCTTGACAGTGAGGTCGGATGCAGTCGTGCCAGGCTCTACCTTGTGATGACGCTCAATTCCGGTTGAGGCGATGACCTTGAGCGCCTCGTTCTGATCCTTGTAGATGGGAAGCATCAGGTTATCCTCTACGGTTGCCGGTACACAGGCACTCATGCCCGCAATGCGCACATTATTGATTGTTAACTGTGACATATATCTAGTGTTTCAATTTAAGTCGTTGTATTTTGCCCGAAGCCGATCGTGGTATCTGGTCGATCCATTCCCACTGGACCGGAATCTCATGAGCGGGCAAGCGTTGGGCCAGTTGACGCTGCAATTCCTCGATTGCGGGCCTGTCACCAGCATTCTTGACCAGGAAAGCCTTGGGCACCTCGCCCAGGACACCTTTAGGATCGGGGATGGCTACACAGGCACAATCGTCTATGCCCAGGGAACGTATCGCATCCTCGATGGTTGCGGGACTGACCTTCTCGCCGCCCACATTGATGAGTTCCTTCTTGCGACCCGTGAGATAAAAATAGCCATCACTATCGCGGTGTCCCCAATCGCCGGTACGGAACCATTCACCGAAGAAAGCCTCCTGATTGTCTTGTTGTAAGTAGTAAGACCGCGTTACCATGTTACCTTTCACGCATAGTTCTCCCTCTTGTCCGTCAGGCAGTTGATTGCCATGCTCGTCCAGGATGCTGACATCGACCAGAGAAGACACTGGACGGCCAATCGATTCCAGTCGGCTTGCATCGGAGTGCAACTCGGTGAATATTGCCCGAGAAGCCTCGGTCAAGCCATAATGGACACACAGGCGTGTCGTGGGGAACAATTCCATGAGCAGACGCTTGTCCTGGATGGGCAAGGCCGCACTGCCCACCTCGATGTAACGCAACTGGTGGGCAAACTTGCCAATGCGCGTGCCACTCAGGCGCTTGATGTACTGCCACACCGCGGGCACCATTCCAAAACCCGTCACATGCTCCTGCTCCATCACGGTGAAAAAAGTCTTGAGGTTGGCAAAGTTGCCCACCAGAACAATCGTTCCCCCGGCCATGAGAATGCAACGCAGACGGCCCAGCCCGAATGAATGGCTCAAGGGCAAGCCCAGCGCCTCGACATCGTCGTCATGGGTGCCGATAAAGGCATTGATATTGATTGCCGACCCTGCTATATTGGCATGAGAGAGGCACACCCCCTTGGGCACACCTGTTGTGCCTGTCGTGAACATCACATCGGCGACACTGGTGGCATCGATCTGGGGTAAATCGATATTCTTCCCCACCCTGTCACTCAAGTCAATGTCATTATAGGCAATGCAATGAGTAGCGCCAACATTATCATCAATGCCGAACAGAGCCACAGGCTTGACAATGCCCAGGATATAGTCCAGGCGGTCCTGTGGTGAAGCGGGGTCGATCACCACATTGACACCCCCCAATAAATGGGCGGCAAGATAGAGGTAAACAAATTCCACCTCCTTGCGTGCCGCCAGCACGATGTAATCGCCCGTGGTGACGTTAATCGAGTGCAGGAAACGGGCCGCAGCCTCGATATTGGTCACGAGTTGACCGTAAGTGATGCGGTTCTGCCCCTCGATAAGTGCGACCTTATCGGGGGTAACGGTGGCATGTCTAGTGATTGCGCACAGCACAGGGCTGTGGGTAGCATCAAACATTGGTGAGTCGAGTGACCTCGTCGATCAAAGATTGAACCGACGTCAAGTCAAAAAGGTCTTCAAGCGGGAATTCAACCTCCAGCTCTTGTTCTATTGTACTGATAATCGCAAGATTGCCCACAGAATCCCACTCGGGAATATCGCCAGATGAAAGCTGGCAGGTCACCCTGTCAACATCCACATTGAGCACTCGGGCGATGATTTCTTTTACCCGCGATTCTATCATAAAAGATGTCTGGTTATATCGGAGACCTTAAGCGTTATCGCTCAGATTCTTAACAACTTCAAATAAATCCTGAATGGTCTCTGAATTAATGATATCGTTACCCTTGATGATGACATCATACTCGTCATCGACCATGGCTATAATGGATAAAGCGGTCAACGATGACCACTCGTCGAGTTGCTTGAATTTTGTTTCACTGGTAAATACTGCTCGATCTGTATCGTCAAACTGATCAGCAAAATTATCAATAAATTCCTTAATATTCATATATTGTCCTTGAGGTGTTATTGCAATTCCAAAATATAGTGCCTTGCTCTCTATTACTGAAAAAAGCGGACAAATGTACGCACTTTTTTTAAAATAACAAAGAAAAAGCCGAAAATCTATATCGAAAAGCCACCATCAATGACCAAATCATGCCCAGTCAGCCAGCTGGAAGCATCGCTCAGGAGATAAACGGCACCGTTGGCAATGTCCTCGGGACGGCCATAGCGCCCCAGCGGATAACGTTTGGCATCCTCGGCAAGCTGCTCCTCGGTGATCGTGCCACGATGAATGAGCGGTGTATCCACCATACCGGGGCAGATGCTGTTGACACGCACCTTGCGAGAGGCATACTCGCGTGCAGCATACTTCATCACTGAGTTGAGAGCGGCCTTGGACGCACCATACACGCCGTTGCCTGGCATGAAGCTGTGCGTGCCACCGATCGAGGCAATCAGGACAACCGAAGCCCCCTTCTGCAACACTTTCTTCTTGTACATCAGCCGCATCAACTCGACAGGAGCAAAGAAATTGATGTCAAACATCTCGTCAAACTTCTCACGTGTGCCAAACTGCAACGGCAACGTCGTGGAATTGCCGGCACACAACACAGCACCATCGAGTGCTGGTAAAGCCTTGACCAGGTTCTTGACATCCTCTTCAAGTGTCAAGTCGGCTGGAATCATGGCTTCGCACTGGGAGCCCAACAAGTCACGGGTAACCAGTAAACGCTCTTGAGAACGTCCCGTGATGATGACACGAGCGCCCATTGCCGCACATGCGTTAGCCGTCGCCTGCCCAATGCCCGACGATGCGCCAGTCACCAGAATGGTCTTTTCCTGTAGCGAGAAAGGGTTATTATTCATCAGCATATCAATCATTTAATTTTCGCAAGCAGATAACTTGCTCACTGATTCATTCAAAATCAAATTTCTTGGCAGGCACACCGATGTAGGTAAATCCATCCTTGGGTTTGGTCATGAGCACACTGCCGGCACCCAGCGTAATGCTATCCCCCACCTTAACACGCTGGAGGACGACACTGTCCACGCCCAGCAGGTTGCCGTTGCCAATAACCACTTCTCCAGAGAGACGCACTCCTGGCATCATCACATTGAAGTCACCCACTTTCACGTCATGGCCCATCACATTGGATCCATTGAGGACATTGTAATCACCTATCTCGACATCACATGTCACACTGCAATTGTCCTGAATGATATTACCCTCGCCTATCTTGAATGTGGATGGGTCAAGCACCTTGAATGAAGGTGAAATCAGATTGGGGAAACTGATCATGGGGTTTGTGATGCGGTCGTGAATCATCTTGCGTGAAGTGGGAGTACCCACGGCGATAGCGAGCGCCAGGGGCTCGTCCATAGTATTCAACTCGTCCATGCCTCCAAGCACTTCGCCCAAATGAGACACCTTGAATCCTATGGGCTTAGCATCATCATAGAATCCAACCAGTTCCCAGTTGCCCATACCAGCGCGATTGATGCGCTGAATGCCGCCAGCGACTTCACGACCCAATCCACCAGCGCCATAGATGGCGATACGCTTGGTGCAACATGACGCATGCACTGATTTCACTCGGCATGGATTGCCGTAGGCAACGACCCCATCGGGGACATCTCTGACAACAACACTGCCAGCACCGACGATGCTCCACTTGCCTATCCTCACTCCCGGTGCCACGACTGCCGCGGCACCAATCCAAGCACCCTCGCCCACCGTGACATTGCCACACAGGGTGGCCTTGGGTGATATGTGCACATAGTCTTCGACCACACACTCGTGATCGACTGATGCACCCGTGTTCACAATACAGTGTTTCCCTATATGCGCTGAACTTTGAATGATTGTCCCTTGCATCACCACCGTTCCCTCGCCAATTGTCGCACAAGGTGAAACCACTGCCGATGGATGAATTGCGGTACCATACACACAATGCAGTTTCTCGACAATCTGCTTGCGAGTGAGGTTATTACCAATGCTGATGATCACAGGGGACTCTCCCTTCCATTGATGTTTCACCGGGATGCTCATCAACTCGGTGATTGACATATCATCGTCGAATAATGCATCAACCTTAACATCTGACGCATTCAAGATGTCGATGATGACTTTAGCATGTCCGCTTGCTCCGTAAAGATACATTAGTTTTTTCCGTTAAACATTTCCATTGTTGCTTGACCATCCTGAGAAATACCGTCCCGGATAATCACTTTCTTAATCGTGGTGAAAATCACCTTGAGGTCGGTCATGAAACTGCAATGGTCAACATACCACACGTCAAGACTGAACTTCTCGCTCCATGACAACGTGTTGCGGCCATGGCATTGGGCCCACCCTGTAATTCCTGGCCTTACCTCGTGACGACGGGCCTGCTGTGGGGAATACAGGGGAAGGTATTGAACCAACAGGGGACGTGGGCCAATGAGTGCCATGTCACCCTTCAAAACATTGAACAGTTGAGGGAGCTCGTCGATGCTGGTTGAGCGCACAAAACGGCCAACGCGGGTTAATCGCTGTGCGTCGGGTAACAATTTACCTGTCGCATCACGTTCATCGGTCATGGTCTTGAACTTGATGATTTTGAAAACCCTACCATCTTTGCCAGGTCGCTCCTGAAAGAAAAAAGCTCCAGCACCCTTGTTGGCGAAATGCAGCCAGATGGTTACCACCAGCAATACAGGTGACAAGCACAGCAAGGCCAGCAGGGCCAACAAGAAGCCAAGCCCTCGTTTGATATAATTCTTGTAAATATTATTCACATTATTTGTCGTTTAGAATCTCGTGGTAGAAATCATAGAGGCACCGACGCACATAGCCTTGCTCATAGCGTGAGGCGATGAGTGGGCGGGCATTGCGGGCCAGTGTCGCAATCTGGTCGGGGTGCTCAACGAAGTGCTTCATTGCCTCGTATAGCGCCTGCTCATCACGAGGAGGAATGATGACTCCGTTCTGGCCATTGACAATGATTTCTCTAGCCCCATTGATGTCGGTCACGATGCTGGGCAAGCCCATGGCTCCGGCCTCGATGACCACATTAGGGAAGCCCTCGCGATAACTCGGGAACACCAAAGCATCGGCTTCGGCATAGTAAGGGCGCACATCACTCTGACGGCCCACCGCCTCAATGCCCATTCCCTGGTTGATGCGCTCAAGTGTGGCGGGTGAAACAGGATCTATATCATCTTCACGAGGGCCGATCAGGACCAATCGTACATCTTGACGCTCTTGATGCAACTTGTCAAAAGCAGCAACCAACTCGTTGATGCCTTTGTCGCGAACAATGCGACCCACAAAGACGAACGTGAACCCCTCATGTGGTTGGGCTGGGAATTGCTGGGGATCAAAACGTTCCAGATCGATGCCTTTCACATTGCCATAACCGAGCACCTTGATAGGTTTGCGGGTGATATGGTGATTCAACAGGTCGCTCTTGACCCCTTCGCCCTCGGGGATAACGTGTGTTGCACATGCACATGTGATCCAGTCGGTTGCCATGAGTACACGGCGCTTGAAGCCTGACGTCGTGGGCCACACCAGTCCAGTGAAAGTGTGCACACGCACGGGCACGCCGGTCAGCCAACCAGCCATCATGCTGATAAGACCCGCCTTGGGGGTCATCGAGTGTACCATGTCGGGACGTTCCCGCCTCATCAAGCGCCACATACGCCACAAGGACTTCAAGTCATTGATCAAGGAGATGTGCCGTTCCATTGGCACAGCAATCGTCCTGACGCCCTCGCGAGCGCCCACTTCATCGAGTGTCGCTCCCGGTGATGATACCGCAACGACCTCATATTCCCGTGACAACTCCTTCAATATGCCCCGGCAAAACGAACTCAACGATTGCGGCACCGTAGAAACCCTAAATATTTTTTTCATTTAATCGAAACCTAATAATGCAATTACAAATGATTTCTTATAAATATTATTTCTTTACTAGTCCCTGAGAGGATAGACGATATACTTTGAAGTTGGTGAACTATCACGTGGAATCACCCGACCCGGGTTGCCTATAACAATTGAATTATCGGGCACATCGAAATTCACAAATGCACCAGGAGCAATAAGGACATTATTTCCTATTTTGGCATTTCCAACAATAATTGCATTTGCGTTCATGCATACATTGTCCCCTATTATGGGGATTCCTTCATGTTTGCCTTGGGCATTTCCAATAAGACACCCTTGTGAGATATTAAAATTCTTTCCTATGATCACTTCTGGGTTCACAACAATATGTCCAAAATGAACTATTCTGAAACCCCTACCGATTGAAGTTGTCGGAGGAATTTGAATATGTGTGATTATTTTTGTAAATTGAAGGCATATATTCCAAAATAGTCTAGTCAATTTATTGGATGATTGCGAAACATGGCGAAAGAAAAAAATATATGTAAACCCTGGCACACAGAATACATACCTCAACTTTGTAAATAAACTTTTACATCCATCACCCTCGTATCGGTACAAATCTTCCAGTATTGCTTTATTAAAAAAAAGTTCCATAATGAATATCTTTGCTAGTCAATTTTCATCTTAGCATTTATCTTAACCTTATACCAAATCAAGAAATACAATGCCACTCCACTTGGTATACAGAAAAAAGTGAGCCATTTTTGGGGACTCTCTCGGATAAAATGCCAATTCTTGCTAATAATACTACTCGAAACATAATGTGTACAGATCTGTAATTTGCGCATTAGTTTATTTGCTACTTTCATTTCTGCTTTCCTGAAAAAGGCAAAGCCCCGAGGATTATTCCAATATTGCTTATACATATTGTAGCTTGAACCTTCGGGTTGATAGTCCACAATAACTAATGGGTGATTAAGCGTCAGCATTTTGTAATCCTGATCTATAAGCATAGTTTTGTATGCTAGACCCACATATTTCTCGCCTTTAAATATAGGATATTCAGGGTATCGAGTAATCACGTCAGTCCGATAAACCATTTTTTTGTCACCCTCTCCTCCTGATTCATAAAAGCCATAAACAGTTGTGGTTTTCATGTCATTTGGAAATGGCGTACCAATTAGGTTTCCTTCAATAGTAATATCTAGTCCGATAATACCAGCAATATGATCATCATGCTGACCTTGCCAACAGTTAAGGATACTTTCTACAGCATCGTCTGGCATATAATCATCACTATCGATGCACACATTGAGCAACGTATCAATATTTTGGTAGGCCGTGTTGTGCGCACCATGCATTCCTTGATTCTGCTGATAGATATAACGGATTGGTATCAAACCTTCTTTAATCCAACCGTCAACAACTTGACGAGTATTATCGGTTGAGCCGTCATCTATGATTAACCAGCAAAAGTCCTTGCTGGTCTGGCGGCACAAACTATCATAAGTTCTTTGTAGAGTATGTGCACGATTATATGCTGGTGTAAAGACAGTCAACGTTGGCATAATAGTACTAATCAATTAACATGAAAAAGATATAGCTATTTATTCTCTTATTGATTGATAGAGTTTGTCATACTTCTCTGCCATTATTGAGATATCATATTGCCGAGCCTTTTCTTGGCAACGCCGAGCCACCTGGCGATACTCATCGGGGTGCTCACAGAGGTACTGGATCTTCTCAGCCAAAGCCTTGCTGTCACCATGAGGGAAGAGCACGCCGGCACCACCAACCATTTCCCTCAATCCATCCACATCACTAGCAATGAATGGGCGCCCAGAGGCCATGCCTTCGATACTTGACAGGGAAAGTCCCTCCCAATGGGATGAAAGGACAAGAATATCGCTTTGATCCAGAATGCCAGGTATATCAGACTGCACACCCATAAATGTAATGCGGTCATTCAGGCACAATCTTTCACATGTTTCTTTGAGTGCTTGTTCTCTCACACCTCCTCCCACTATTCTCAGGCTATAGTTATCCGGAAGGTAAGTCATAGCATTGAATAACGTTTCATGATCCTTCTCAGCCCTCAAGCCAGCAACCATGGTGATGACAAAACTGTTTTGAGAAGAAATATCCTTAATAGGCTTGAGAAATTTTTTGACATCGACCCCATTACTGATTGTGACGATATTCTCATGGGGGCCAATGTAATCCTCTAAATTCTTACGTGTCTTGTCAGCTATACAGATGACCGAATTATACTGGTTATACATCCACTTGTCAATGGGTTTAAACCACCATTTTGTGCGTCTGCGGTTAGAAGGACTATGCTCTGTCGTCACAAGGGGAACGGACATGCCAAATATCATTCTTGCCAATGGGACATAGAGCTGACATGCGGTATTGTGGGTGTGAATGATATCGTATTTTTTAAGATAGCGCCTGAGTTTAATGATGTGCGAAGGGTTATAAACATCCCAGAAATAATGATAGACATCTTTACCACGTGTCAACTCAAAAAGTGGTATATCCTTTTGAGATACAGCTTCTTTAAGTGGTGTCTCTACACCATTAAACAATAACAAATCCACTTGATGACCCTTTTCACGCAAGATTGGGAGCAAATCAGCTATAAGCCTTTCTGCCCCTCCCACATCAAGCATTGTTATCACATGTAATATTCTCATTTTTCAAGAATATAATTAGATATTTGTCGGTACTCACTGGAACAAATCACCTTTAGGCCATCATAGATACCCTTGGAATAATACCAAAGCACCTTGGGGGTGCGAAGATAAACAGCAGCTCCAATATGAACTAGGAAGAGCCATATCACCTTGAATGTAAAGTTCACAGCGGCCCACATTTTTTTATAAAATGGCAGACCGGTCAGGTTATAACAAGTCCTGTGCCAGATCATCAATGAGGCCATGGAGCGAGTATAGAATTTCTTGGGATTTTGCTGAAAAGCACGGCTTGATGATTTCCCATCCAAATGCCTTACACCACAATGATAGTGCATTCCCAACTTGAATCCATTCTTGTATAGTTTGTTGAACATCACCACATCTTCCCCGAAAGGGAAGCCAAATCGTTCAAGCCACAACTCATCATCCAAGCGCAGATCATGAAAAACGCTTTTTCTCCACAATGACGCAGGACCAGATGCGCTTTGGGAAAGATAAACGTCTCTTTTCACACGATTATTGTAACTAAAGCTGCCATTGCTATGAATCTTTACCGCCCATTTTTCACTCCAATGCGGAAAGACTAAATTAGTTACAGCGATATATACCTTCTTAGCAATAGAAATTTTATAATTCCTGAATGTTACCGGAGCAATACAATCTAACTGGTTTTCTTCGAGAGCTTGTATCAACTTTTGGGCACTATCGTCGGCAAGTTCCACATCGTCGTCAAGGAGCATGATCAATGGCGAGTCGATTTCATCATAGCGTAGCACACGCTGATTCATCATCCCCTTCTTGACCCAGACATATTCTTCCTTGCCGATCGTGTATTCCGGGCGCTTGTAACCCTCAGCAATATAGATGACCACCTTGTCAGGCTGGATGGTTTGCCTCTTGATCGATTCCAGTTCACGGACAAACTTTTCACCCGAAGTGCCCAGAGTGCGGATGGCTATCGAATAATTCATCATCTGGTTTTATACTTAATAAACAAGTACAGTAGCAAGCCAAGAGGGGAAGCGGCAAGGACTAATCCTTTGTTAGACGTTTGGCTCAACCAACGGTGTTCTCTTGCCAACAGGCAGCTCGAAACATAATGAACGGCAGAACGGAAACGATTCTTAAACGTATTGCGCTTGAGTTGCATTTCCAACAGACGCAACTTAGCAAAACTGCGCGGACTGTTCACATACTGCCTATAGATGCCTCGTGACATGCTATCATCCTGCTGGTACTCTACTATGCACAGGTTCTCGTTTAACACAAGCAACGGATAGTCATCACAGACTTGTAACAGCATATAGACGGGGTTGAAGTTTTTCTCGCCCTCAAATCCCACTTGGGGTGCCACCTTCTTCATGAGGTCGGTGCGCATCACCTCCTTGGAATCAGCTCGGTGTATATTCTTGATATACATATCCAGAAAAAAGGCTTCACTTAAGTCGTCAGGGAAAAAACCGCCCAATGGCTGGCCTT
Source organism: uncultured Prevotellaceae bacterium (assembly GCA_947165485.1). Lineage (GTDB taxonomy): Bacteria > Bacteroidota > Bacteroidia > Bacteroidales > Muribaculaceae > Sodaliphilus. The sequence goes on along the minus strand of CAMVAP010000004.1, from coordinate 41,099 downwards.
GGGTATCAAAGTCCAGTCCCATGATGCCTGCAAACCGATTACCTCCCCGCAGGCGCCAACAAGTCAGAATTTTCTCAACCGCATCGTCGGGCATCCAATCGTCGCTATCGATGCATACGCATAGTTCTGTCTCAATATTAGCATAGGCGGTATTGTAGCCCGTGTGAAGGCCACCATTCTCTTTCCAGATATACTTTATCTTGAAACCGGCATCGCACTGTCCTTCAAAAGTCATGCCAGTCTCGCTTCCCGGCACTACCACATCTTGCGGTTGAGACAGCCATGAGGCGACCAGGGACCTTGTGTCATCGGTACTCCCGTCATCAACAACCAGCCACTCAAACTCCTTGCTCGTCTGGCGGCACAGGCTCTCATAAGTGCGCCAGATGGTATGAGCCCGATTATAGGCTGGAGTAAACACAGTTAACGGTAACATTTATCTATTATGATTGATTTGATGAAGTCAATTGCTTATATAAATCCAGATAGCTCTGAGCCATGAATGTGATGTCATATTGTCGCGCTTTCTCTTGACAACGCATTGCGACCGATTTGTATTCCTCTGGATGATTACTCAATCTGAGGATGACCTCAGCGAGTTCTTGATCGTCGCCATGTTTAAAAAGGACACCTGCGTTATCCACGATCTCACGCAAACCGTCCACATCACTCGCGATGAACGGTCGTCCCGAAGCCATGCCTTCGATACTGGACAGCGAGAGTCCCTCCCAATGAGATGATAGAACAACAAAGTCACTCTGTTCCAGAATATCCGGAACATCGGGCCTGACTCCAAGGAAAGCCACCCGCTCCTCGATGCCCAAGTCACGACAACAAGAAACAAGTCGTTCCTTATCCACCTTTTCTCCGCCGCCCACTAGTTGTAACCTGTAGTTAGCGGGCAAGCGCTTCAAGGCACGCATCAGTGTCTCGTGATCCTTCTGGACGCGGTAAGCCGAGACCATCGTGATCACAAATTGGCTGGTTCTCGTAATATCCTTGACCGGTCGGATAAAACGGCTAATGTCAACGCCATTGTAGATCGTGCGGATCTTATCCCACTTGCCGATATAATCTTCAAGATTGGAACGAGTCTGATCGGCGATGCAAACAATAGCGTCATATTGATTGTACATCCAACGGTCAACAGGTTTCATCCACATGCTCGAACGCCTCCTGTTGTTTGCATTGTGTTCGGTTGTAACCAGCAATGGATTGGCGTTGACAAATCTCAATGCGATAGGCACAAACAACTGGCAAGCTGTGTTGTGGGTGTGGATGATATCATATTGTCCCAAGAAAGGTCTCATCTTGATGATGTTCCTCGGATGATAAACATCATTGGTGGACGATAACGAGAATACAGTGATTCCGTTCTGCTCTATCTTTTTCTTGAACTGAGTCTCAACCCCATTGAAAAGCAAGAGGTCAACCTGATTGCGACCCTTGTCCTTCAACAGCGGCAAGAGATCAACCATCAGGCGCTCGGCACCACCGGTATATAACGATGTTATCACATGAAGTATCTTCATGATGATTTAATAATCAGACGGGGATCAAATCCTTTTGGGCTGTTACATGAGGCATATATTTTCTCATGAACAATATCAACAAGTGGCAAATCAACAACGTCACCGTCAAAACCGCTATCAACAACGGAACCCCATGCAGGAACCTACTCATGATTTTAGATAAGACAAGTATCACCACTTCATGGGTACACAATATCATGATTGAATAACGGCCCCAAAATGTAACCAGGGGAATCCGTTTCAAGATTTTAGCAAGAATCAGCACCATCATTGTCCCCGCAATGCCACACAGGTGGACAAATGCCACGCCCTCACGAGGAATAAAATTGAAGCTGAAGATTACTGGTGTCGCACAGAAAAAAACTATAATTCCGCAAATCAGCATTAATGGGACATCATGCCGCAAGTTAACTGGAGATGACAAGAAACGAGTGTGACGCCGCAACCACCAGCCAAAAGCAAAAAACGGCAGTGCGGTTAATGTGGTACCCACATACAACGGAATAGTATGCCCAGTTAAGCCTAAAAAGAGCCCACAAACGCCAAGGGATACACATGCCAACGCCAGTAATAGAAGCGTATATTTTGATCCAACTAGCCCTGCCAACCACTGGATAAAGTAAAATAGAAGGTTGATCTCAAACAGGCAGAGAAGAAACCATATCGTGTAATTGTAAAGTGGCCCATTCATGTCGGTAAAGAAATACTTCAATGAGAGGTCATGCTGAATGAACCCGCATGGAATCACCGATGTCATCAACAAGAAAAACAAGAACGGTATCAACAATTTATTGGTCTTTCTCTTCAAGAAGCCAATGAATCCCTCATACTGCTTGAAAAAAAGCCCGGAAAGGATAAAATACAAAGGCATTCTGAAGGAAGTCAATTGGGTGCTGAATGGATAATCCAGATCCAATGCGACCGTTGTATGATGAAAAACCACAAGGAAAATGCAGATACCCTTGGCCAGGTCAATCCACCCTATTCTACCTTTGTTTGAACTCTTGTTCATAGAAGTGTGAGCAGTTATTTCGTCACTTTCAACTTCATCGACAAATGATCGACAACGGTCTTAATGATCCAGGAGGCAGTGAACGTTAGTATGATCGTCCATAAAGCGACCAGATTGATGTCACTGAAAATCGTGATTGCTGGCTGATAGAACCATCTCACAACTTGGGTAAAAAACAGGGCATGAAAGAACCACATGTACACGCTCACTTCACCCATTTTCTTCAAAACCCTTCTGAGCGGCTGACATTGAAACTTATTGAAAAAAACGGCTATTGACCCTATTACGATAGGGGCATAGAAGAAATCCAGCTGAAATGCCATTACAGCACTCCTATAATATCGCAGAGAGAGAGCAACGACTATCGCTAAGGAACAAAGGACTATTGTCCAGAAGGCAGAAAGACGTTGCGTGTCGATTTTCTCGAAGTAATGCTGACTGGCAAACAGATAGCCCAACACCATGACAGGGGTCATCATCAAGCTATTAAACAATGCTAAAAGTGGCTGATTCTCAATAATATTTGACACATGAACACCCATATGATTCAACATTGCAGGACACTCATGCACACCAACCGACAAGATATAAGCTAATGAAATCGTCAGCAAAGCATTTCTAACTGGGCAGCGGGCTATGAATCGACTCACAAAGGGCATCACTATCATTGCGAATATATAGAAATAGACGAACCAGCTGAAATAATTATAGTAAGAACTAATGCCAAACAGGTTATATATCAGAGTCTTTATCTCATCATGTGCTACCTCGTCAAAGCAGATGGGCCATGTAAATACAAACAAAATAGTCCAAAAAGGAATGAGTAATTTCTTGATATGCCTTACACTGTATTTCCAATCTTTGTCACGAGAGAAAGCATAGCCATATCCAACCATAAAGGCAAATATTCCTATACAGATCTTGAAAACTGAATAACAGCCTGAAAAGAGAGAATTTTCAAGATTCAAAGCGATATCATAGTCAGCAGTCTCATAACAGTGTAGAATCAGCATGAATATAATAGCAACGCCCTTGACGATGCTAGTCATACTTTTATCAAAAACAACATATTTACGTGAGACTTCGACCAATGTTAAATCTTATTTTATAACTGTGTTTAACCTCTCCTCCACCAGTACTGGTCAAAGCCCTTGAAGCCTGTTGATCCAAAATAGTAGATGAAGAACATGAAGAAAGTAAAGCCACAATAGAAGAACAAGATAATCGCAGTCCTACGGTCTTGATCTTTCCATAGATTCATGCGTAACAATGGCATAGCCATGACAATCGGATAGATAAACCATGACAGATAGGCAAAACGGTTGGAGAATGAAGAGCGGATTACCATAATCCAGAAAGCATTGCACAAGAGATAAACATTGGCAAAAAGCGTATATGCCATATCGGTAAATCGCCTAAAACGGGTTACATACCAAATCATTGCCACAGGGAAAGCGCTGTATAGCAAGAAGTCCCACCTAAAACCAGTACGGTTGAATCCTCCTGACTCAGATGCATCAACAGAATAACTTGACATACGATCATCAAAACCCATTGAAGCAAAGAAACTGGTTACAGCAGACCCGGCAACAAGAGAAATAGCAATTGAAGCCAGCCAGAAACGAAGAGCGTTTTTTGTATCTTTAATTACGTATAATGTAGCTATTGCAGATGCAGACGGCAACATCGTTGATCGATGAATACCCATAGCCAGAAACATCAGAATAAAACCCATAATCCTTTTGGCTCCCGGCTCTAGAACTAAGCACAGAGCAACAATCTCCACACTACAAGCCATACCATTGCGGATGCCATTGGTGCCAAATGAAAAGAATTGTAGAGCCAAGAATACAAAAATCATACATATCCAAAGATTCTTTTTCATCAACAGCCATGCACACCAGAACATTCCCCCGATATATACTATCTCGACTGCCAGAAAATACTCGAATGGATTCATCCGCATTCTTTGACAAAAAACAGAAAAATTCTCCCATAGCCATTCTGTCTTATAATTAATAGGCATGTACTCATCACTATGCAATCGATATGCGTTAAAATAAGTGTACATGTCGCCAAAGTCGGTGGCTACCGGTCGCAAGCCCAGGTAATAGGTGATAATGATGGTCATTAATACTGCGGCTCCCTGAATTGGGGAACTCTCGGCATGAAGAATCTTTTGCTGGGCTGAACCGATATAATACAAACAGGTTCCCCAGGAAATGAAAATGAATACAATATAATAAACTGTAGAATAGTAATAAGAGGCGACGGCTTCAATTGGTTCCATATCCTATCTAAAATAAATGTCTGATAATCAATGATTGTCCTGTTCGCAGCTAGTCTCCAATTGCTTATAACTTCAGCAGGAAGTTCACGCGTGATCGACGTATCAATTCTGACAAAGCGGCAGATGCCAAGGTGTAAACGATCGCCATCAAGATAGCTACTACAGGATGGGCTTCCATATCATATAGACAAGGGAAGCAAGCTCCAGCGACAATCATCAAAATTAAGTGAAATATATAGATTCCCAGCGCATTATTGCCCAGGAAGGTTATTAATGTAGTCATTAGACGGTTCTTGGTTTTCCATCCTTTTACTATCATAAAGATAGCCATGGATAGCAGCAAAGCACCATAGGTGGGGAAACAATAATTTCCGCCCTCAAATTGAACATGGGTGTGATTAACAACCGCTATGGCTTCCATCGACAACAGCAATAGACCTGCTATGGCACAAACCACTGGCAGCCATTTGCTATACACAGCATTCCGCCCTAAATAATCTCCTAAATATAAGTAAACCAACCCATAGAGCGTGAACGCCCCATGCCGCCAGCAAGGGAGCGTTGTGCTTGGTTCTAACAAAATCACAATATCCCATGCAAGATTGCTGGCAAATGGGAATATCAGTAAACCCAGCACCGCTGCCCATCGGCACCAATGTGGCAATCGGCCCATCACATAGTTGACCACATAGATTAATGCTAAAGAGAACAGGAACCAGTAAAATCCTATCCGCTGGGGAGCAAAAGAAGATAAATTGTGATCTCTCAAGGCATATAAACACATCACAACTAGTCCCCAAAACGCACCAATAAGCACTAATCGGGCGGATTTGTTCAACGTTTTCTTGAGGTCATAATTGCGACGTACCGTAAGTGCTCCATTTACCATGAAAAACAGGGGCACTCCACATGCGCAAAACAACCAAAGTTCTTGCACCAGCGTCGGATAATAGTAAACACCCTCTTGATAGCCAAAGTCCACCATACCTACATGGTATAGGACTACAAGAAATGCAGCTATAGCCTTGAGCGCATCATAGCCCAAGATGCGTTGCTTGGTAGCAGGGCTCATATTCAATCTCACTTCAAATACTTGGTCAAGACTGTAGCCAACCAATAGTGGCGGGAGACCAACCAGGCATACAAGCTCATCTTCAAGGACGAAATTCCCGTCTTCTTGATCAGGTGTCCGTCCCTACGCACCTCCTCTTGAAGCACCTTCACGCTCATATTACGCTTATACCCGCTAGCAGCAGCAAAACGCAATATCTGGGTCATTTCACAGGCAAACCTCGCATGGGCAATATCAGAATACTGGGGCCAGTCCACATCAGCATCTTGAGATATAGTGCCCCAAGTGGTATAGGCCGTAAACTTCCTGCCGTTGAACCGTTGCCTAGAGATACTGGCCTGATTCATACGGTAATGATACAGCACCGTTCCAAGCACCCTGATCTTTTTCACCCGTTGCAGGACTTGCCACACCATGAGTGCATCCTCGCCATAGCCAACCGAGGGATCAATCTGAAGTCCTTCAAACAATTCTCTTTTAATCAGTTTATCACAGAGGGAACCCCTGAACGACTTGTGTTCCAGGAACAATTTCACGGCTTCTTCCTGGTCATAATCACGATCAGAGCTCAACGGAACCGATATCTGATACGACACAATATCGTAATCGGCCTTGCGCTGTTCATTGAGTAGCAACTCAACCGTATTGAGTTCTATCCAATCATCACTATCCACAAAGAGCACAAACTCGCCCCGTGCCTTGTCCAGCAGGCGATTACGGGTTGTTGCCACGCCACAGTTAGGTTGATTGTAAATTTCAATGCGGGAGTCAGCATTGGCCAATTCCTGCATGACAGCCAACGAGTCGTCGGTTGATCCATCATCGATCATCACAATCTGCAGATCAGAGTAGGTCTGATTGGTGAGAGAATTCACACAATCATGCAGATAGGGTGCAGCATTATATACAGGTACCAGTATCGTTACCATATCAATTCTAGGATTGTGGATGTTCTGCAAGCCAGCGACGTTGTGCATCAAGCAGATGATTGAGCAAAGACTCGGCAGCGGCAGGGCCATTAAAATGAGAGCGAACAAATTGGCAGCCCGCCGTCGCTATCGCTTCAAGTTCGGCTTGATGTTCAGGTTGCTGATAATAACCGATTTTTGCCTTCAAATCATCAAGCGAGCCGTCATATCCGATATAATGCACACCTTCCTTCATACCATAATCCTCATAGTAACCAACGGTTTGCCCCACATAGGCACAGCCAGAGGCCATGCCCTCGACAAATCCGATGCCAGGAAGGCCAATAATATCTTCACCGACCACACACATCTTGTAATCGTTAAACTTCTGAACCATATCAAAAGAATAGTACTTCTTTTGATGGCCAAGGAAGAATTTGTCATGGAGCCTGTTGAAAAGTTTGCGCACAGGATTGGCCGATGCATTGGTATTGTATGGCTTATCCTCAGCAAGGTAATCACTGTTGTTGCAGTCGATCCAAGGCTTTAACTCCTCGGCATTATCATAGATTTGCTTGCGCGCAGGTTGCAAGCACTGTGTACCGTAATACTTGAGCAGGTAAAGGGGATAGGTGATTGTTCCAACCGAAACAGCCTTATTGAGACGTTGAGCAAATGGTTTAATGGATTTAAACCTGTCGGCAAACACAAACGGAATCACCAGATAGGGCTTGTTGAACCAGCCAAAATGCTCATCAAAGGCGATAAAACGCTTCTGCATATTGCTTTCATTGTACATCAAGTCAGGATCTAATGCCTTGGCTCTTGAGGCATGATCTACCGAAAAATGCAGTTGGCTCAAGGCTATAAAAGCATCAGGACGATGTGTGAACTCAAACTGAGATCCAAACAACTGGTAAACAATGACGATATCGTCATGCCGGATGTCTTTCTCACTTTTGAGGACCTTTATTTTCCTTTGTGGAATGCCGTTTTTCCACATAGTGATCCTGTGTTCCAGGAAACGGAACGACTGGAGAAAACGGTTTTGAGTGCTATAAGACAGAGATAATCCCCGCTTGTTGATATAGGAACACACCTCCACATCGTCACGCGAGAGGAGATATTCCAATATATATTTATGTTTAATGGCTACCGACTGCTTAAAAATGATCTTATTAAGTGTCTTTACCAGAAACTCGTTACCGTGCAGGTTTACAAAAACGATTCTCATTTTGGCTTAGTGATAAGAAAATGAATGACAATTGATTACCCTTGATTGATAGTCTCGGTCAATATTTGCTCATATTCTTCAGGAACGCCCGAGAAGATGACCTCGTCACGCCCGATGACATGGATGTGGATCTTGTGGGACAAGGCAATCAAGTGGTTATACAATGGAGCCACATACAATTCCATTTTCCCGTTTAATGGATGCTCTATATTGAGCGAATATGCCTTTTCAAACAATCCAGCAGAGCCAAAATAGTACAGTCCCGTTGAGCAATACTTGGAAATCTCTTGTTTCTCGGCAGTCTCAACAACAAGAGTCGAGTCCTCGCCCTCGGTTCTGGCATAGGACCAATTCTTGCCACTGCCAACAAAAACCTCCAAATAGCCATCCCACTGCTTGATATCATCAGGGAACGTGAATCCGGGCCTGAAGGTGTCAATATTAAAGATCAAGATGGGCTCATCGCCAGGGACTGCGGCACGTCGCACTCCCTCCATCACCGTCTCGGCTTGTCCACTGGTGGGCGCCGGCAATATCACCACCTCAAAGTTCTTGACACCCATCAATTCACACTCTTTCTCGATGAATGTCCTGGTGTCAAACACATCTCTAGCCACAAACACAAACCTGCAAGAATCAAAATACTTGTCAAAACTGGATACTGCCAGATTGAACAAACTCTTGTTCTTGACATACAACATATACTTGGGCAGCACATAACCCGCTCTTGTGAAGCGAGAACTGAGGCCTGCCATTGGTATGATTATCGTCATTTCTCTTTAGACTTTAACTCAACATATAATCTCAACGCATTGGCCAGCATGGCCTTTTGCCTTTCCTCGTGGTCACAATGTAATGGGAGCATCGACAGGAACAGGTGAATCATGATTGGATAAACACTCAGTTGGTCAATACTATAGTCGGCAAACTGTAGTGTCTTGAAGTATTCTTGAGTTGACTTGATGGCATCGGTGATATCAAACTCCAGTGACACATCATTGACCGAATTATCATGATAATGATACATGCCGCCGATGATGAAATCATAGAGTCCCAAGACCGAATGTGCCAGTTTTGCCACATCATAGCGCAAATCGCCATACAGGGATTGAGCCCCCTCGTTGTCCACGCCACGGGGGTCTATCACCTTGATACTTCTTGACTTGAAGTCGTACAGGATGTTACTGAAACAGAAATCCCCATGCATCAATGACACAAACTCTGGCCGATTGGAATCAATCATAGCTCCCGTCTCGATGACAATGTCACGCAGGGACGGGGTTTTGACACCATTCACCATCCACGGGGTATCGAGAGATACACCATTCTGCTGGGCATATTGATTCAGTCGCTTGAGCGTTTTGGGCAGATACAACAGATCGTTGTGTGCAGCCGTCTCAAGGACACCATCCTCGGTTTCGGGTCTATATTGGGCAGCGTCGGCAATAAATGTCTGGCACGCTTTCAAGATATCATGCCACACAAATTGTGGATGCCGACAAAAGACAAAGAGGTTGGCCAAAGAACTCAAATAGAAATATTCCATCTCATAAAAGCCCTCACCATCCTTGATGCCGCAGTCCCAAATGGCTGGTGCATAATGCCGCAAGCCTTTAGGCAAGGACTGGATCCAATTGGCCTCGGCCATCATCTTGTTTATGTCACGACTGGATTTCTTGATAGAGAAGCGATCTATCGTCATCGAGTTGAACACCCGCTGGGTCGTCAGATTAGAAATAGAGCGGTAATAGGTATTCACCAGCCCAAAGTCCATCCAACTATCGCTCACAATGCTCTGCATGGGATGATAGGTCCCATAAAGCTCGACACCGGCAATGAAATCATTGTGCTGCACGGTGATACACTTGATAAGCATCGACTGTGACGAGAAGGCAAAGAAACCCGCATACACCGTCTGATCCACAGCATCTACCGATGCCCATGTGTAATTATCCTCGGCTCTTGCAACCACATAACTGTCGAGCTTGAGCGGCAACGTGCCAAACAACGTGTCGCCATGCAACAAGTATAACGGCTCACCAAAGCAGCCAATCGTATTGAGGCAATAAATGACCGACTGCCCCAGCGACAAGTGGTCGGGTACCGGTATCAGCTCCACATGACGCAAAGCCAGTTGTTCCCTGTCATGCGGTGTCACCTGATAAGATGCAGGCAACGACATGTAAATCTTCTCACCACTATTCTCGAACAGTGCCAACTGGTGCATATACAAACGGCGATTCTGAACTGGCAGCATGCACGGCGGCAGCATTCCCAGTTCAGAAGTCAGGCTCGGGTTGGTATAAGCAGCAGATGTGATCAGTATCATACCAGGGAGTGGGTATATTCTTTTTCCTTTTTCAACATCTCCTTGATTTCATCATAACTCATGCTATGGAATTCAGAGGGACGGATGCTTTTGTCATCAATATAGAAACCCTCAAAGCCACACCAGGGCTTACCTACAATCACCTCGTCAAAGGGGACCCCATGGGTCTGCAACCAGTTGATGATATTGGGGAGCGTGTAGATATTAATCTTTCCCACGTTGGCCTCATAGGTGCGCATCTGACGACTGGAATGGATGATAATCTGGAAGCCCTCTTCCTGATATTTCTTGAGCAAATCAATCGTAGGTTGAATCGGTTTGCTGTGCACATAGTCACCATTCTCGGTGACCGAGATGGTGTCGTCTAGATCCACAATGAGTTTCTTTACCTTGTTTAAATCCATATTATTGTATTATTCTTTTTATTGATTATCACTTTTTTATCTTCCTGCCAGTCAGCGCTATAGATTCTCTCGCAGGAAAGACATGCTGTGTTCACGCAGCTCGGCAAGCCGTGTACGGGCTACAGTCCAGTCTATCTTGTGGGCTCCAGCCACATCGGGCTCGGTCTCGGACAGCAAGCGGTGTTCCAGACCAAACTGTTCAAGCAGCCCCATCATGCGTGTGGTGCCACGGTCGGGATTGGCAAGGGTGAAAAACTCGCGGCCAAACAGGATGCTGAAAACCGTTCCATGAAAAGAATCGGTCACGACCAGAGCGGCCTTCTGGAGCATCGCCAGCCACTGCTCAACCGTCAATCTTGCATTCCAGCCCGATGAGAAATAACGCACTTCCAGCCCGCGCTCGATTGCCAAATGGTTAAAGAACGCTTTTTTCTGGGGTGTGATATCCAGGCAATACACAGCCAGATAAGGTTGATCAGCTTTCCAGCCCTTGTCGATAATGGAATCATACTGGCCTGCATCCAGCAGCAACGTGGGGTCAAGGACACACCGAGCATCAACGCCCAGATGTTCACGGCACAGGACTACCCCACTCTGTTCCCGCACCGAGACAGCATCCATCTTTAAAGCCAGATCACGACAACGGGCAGTGTGCTCATCGCTGTAATTCCACTGGTCCACACCAAACGATGCGGCATAGGCCACCTTTTTCACTGCCGATGAGGATGCAAATCGCAGGTACATGTCCTCCAGATGATTTCCATTATAGTCGGCACGCCACACCTGATCACTCCCCACCACAATGGCATCAAGTTGATATCGATGGATAACGCTAGGGCGATAGTGCCACATCACTCGGGTCTTGTCGATGTGGTGCTCTATAAATTGGCCCAAGAGCTGGCCACGCAACGCCCCTTTGTATCGTTGGGGCAAAGCGACTCGGCGACCACATGCACGCTTGAAAAGTGCACGCAGGTAATTCACAACATAGTGCACATCGTTAAAACGCTGGTAAGCGTCAATCGTGATGGGCTCATGGCCCATGCTCTTGAGAACCTGCTGCAATGCCCAGTTCTGCAAGATGCCGCCATAGTTCATCTCAAGCGGCTGTGTCACAATGCCGATGCGCATATTACTTCAACGATGTGTCAAGCTATATAACTTAGCGTAAACCGAATAAATGATGGCATACAACCAGGGCTGATGATAGAAACACTGGAGGCTTGCCTTCACCAGCCAGTTGAGTTGGGAATGCTTTAATTCATCTGTTGTCTGGTCATAGATTGAACTGCTGATCGACATCACTTCCTGCTGGAATCGCGTGTCGCGGGCATTGTGCCGGGTGTTAAGCATCATCTTGTAGGTGTACAATAGGCACCACGACCTGTACATAGACAATTCTTGAGGTATATCATTCAGGCAAGTCATGTAGGTGTTCAGCCGACTGACGATAGTAGCGTTGACGCTATCATTATCATGAGTGATTGATTCTGGCCTGACGCGGTAGTCATACAACCGGCGCTCCACAATAACGGCTTGGTTCATCTTGACACACAACCGCGTCATCCATTCAATGTCCTCGGCGGCAATATCCTTGAAGGTCACCTTGTCAATGAAGTCTCTCCTGAAAAGTTTAGCCCACACCACCGGATAACCAAATCGATTATCCCTGAACAAGTGACCCATGTACTGCTCCTGGCTGCACACTGTTGTTACCAGTGGAGCATCCATCACCATATCCAGCTGAGGCCCCGAACCATCCTGGAACGAGGCTGCTCTCGCCATTGAGAAATCACAATGATCTCCCAACTCGATTGCTTCGAGCAGCAACCGCAACATGGCTGGTGAAATGACATCGTCGGCGTCAACAAAGGTGATGAACTCCCCCGAGGCTTGTTTCACACCTAGATTGCGTGCATTGGCAACACCGCCATTGTCGATGTGTAACACCTTGACACGCTGGTCATGAGCAGCCGCCTCGTCACAGATATGGCCCGACGTGTCGGTGGATCCATCATCAACCAGAATGACCTCAAGATCGGTATAGGTCGATGAGATAATACTGTCAACACATGTTTGCAGATAGTTCTCGACATTATAAACAGGAACTATGACCGATATCTTCATTGTGACGGGGGCGACTATCCTTTGAGGCCTTTAGGGAAGCGTAAGACTACTGCTCACAAAATAAAACAACAAGGGTCACCAGCCCATGACAGGCCAGCGAATCGATGGAGAGCGGGTAAAGCTGGGACACTATCGCAGTAGTCATTATCAGCAAGTTACCTGTTATATGTCAAGAATCTTCAAATGATCAGGCACCGATGGAGTGCCCAAACCACTGGGGATTCAACTCGCAAAAGTATGATTTTTCTTTCAAATACACAAATTTGCAGGCCAAATAAAAGAAACGCCCAGGGAATGCCATTCAACAACGCAGCTTACACCAATTCAGAGTATCGTTGGGGGCAGCAATTGAACTAGATGCAAGACTGACATTATCACCATTTCGATGGCCTATTGACTTAAAAAACAAAGATTTTAATAGAAAAATATTGCAATTTATCAAAAACAAAAATATCTTTGCACATTGAACTGAGCATTCAGGCTGATGATAGAGCAAAACTGGAGTTCTATCGTCATGCCATATCCCTTTTGAAAAAAAATAACTATCAGATATAATAATAATATTACCTAATTCAGTTATTATGATGAACAGATTACTATTCAGATTATGTTGTGCCGTATTACTGGTATATTTATCCAGTTTTACGGCACAAGCCAGCGTATCGCTCAGCGCGACCAACTTCCCTGACTACAACTTCAGGAAAGCGTTGTCGGCCTACGCCACCAATGGAGTGATCGATGAGACCCAACTCACCGAGCTCGATGTCTCCAACCAAGGCATCACCGACCTCACAGGACTAGGATTACTGACAGGCTTAACCTATCTTGACATCAGTAACAACAACCTGACTACCGGCGCCAACATCACGGGATTAACAGCACTCACAACCCTCAAGGCTAGTAACTGTAATCTTGTCTCTTTAGCTGGTACTACAGGAACAAGCAGTATAACTCATGTCACTGGATCTGGTCTTACTATCAGCGCCAACAACGTTAATCTTATCTATTTAGACATTTCCCACAACCCTAATTTCTACTCCAGTGGTAACCTTCAGCATCTCACAAAGCTTGAGACATTAGTAATGCATCACTGCACCTACTTTGACTTTTGGGGCACGCCTGGCAACTACATGTCTAGCCTCAAGTATGTTGATGTGAGCTATTGTACCAATATGGATCGTATTTTCTTGCCCGCAGCTTCAAACCTTGAAGTACTCAAAGCTGTAGGATTGACAAATCTCAAAGGTTTCAAGTCTAAAAGCTCTTTAACGTCATCACAGCAATACTATATCGTTTTAAAGCACCAATTAGCTACATTAAAATGGCTGGATGTGAGTGAATGTTCCCAACTGAAAAACGTCTATTTGCGTTACTGTACCAATATGCAGCACTTGAACGCATCAGGCACCAACCTTACTGGTTTCTCGTCCTCAGCGACTTTGTCTGATGGTGAGCCCACCGACGGGTATATCCAGCTACCGACCGGACTGACTACGCTCGAATACCTCAACCTTGCAAATTGTTCATCCCTAAATTCATTCCGTGCCATTAAAGAGACCTATAACATCACTTGCATTGACACGCTGATTTTGACCAATGACACGAATTTAGGATGGTCCAATGTCGGCTTTGAGGCACAAACGCACATGTCCTATCTTGATGTGACCAATTGCGGCATTAAAACAACGGGCAGTTACATCCCAAATTTTGATAACTTAAAGGATTTGGAGACATTGCTTTATGGCGAGAACCCCAATGTAGGTTATTTGAGAATCAGTGGTAACAGTAACTTGAAGACCCTTGACCTGCATAGCAATACGAGCATGACGATGCTTGCCCTCGACAACTGTGGATTGCCACGCACCAACCTAAGCATCGATGGCACCAACTGTCCTGCTTTAACTGGCCTTAAGCTCAATAACAACGGTTACACATCGGTGAGTCAGGCCAAGGCTAACGCCACCACATGGGGGCTTGAAAACGTCAAGTTCCTCTATTTGGAGAACAACAACTTTGGTGGAGGCGAATTCACCCTTAGCAGCAATGATTGTGAAGGCCTGACGGGATTGGACCTGAGTAAAAATGGATTTACCACTTTCAATGCTCCTACCCTCCCCGGCAGTCTGACGGCGCTCATGATAGGAAAGACTCCGAGCCTAGAGCGACTTGAGATGCACAATAACCCAGGCATCACTACTATGGCTGCCGACACTGTGATGAGTGAAGGCAGCGGCTTGTATCTGTTGGGCAATACAGCTTTGCACTATATGGACATTAGCGGCACAGCCGACCAGCCTAACTATTTCCAGCGCATCGGCAACAACGGGTCGCTCAACGGTGTGCCCATCGACACCATCAAGGCCAGCTACAACAAGTTCTATACCTTCAGGAACCAGACGACAGTCGCAGGTGGCAAATACGAGAGATGGAACAAGAACTCTGGTGTTTATGACTTCTCCAGCACTGTACCAAGTCTGCAATATTATTACTACGCCTATTGGCCAACATCACCAGCACAGCCTGACAGCGCGTCACTTGAGCACTTGACTGGACTTAAATACCTTGATTTGAGCCACTGCAACCTCAAGGACTCTGTTTATCTTCACAAGAACACAGAATTGCGCTATCTGGACGTGAGCCACAACCGCACTATAACACGTTACACCTCTTCACAAGACAAAGGAGCAGGTTTGAGGGCCCACATTAATAGTGGCCACACCTCCACTTCTTATCCCGACTACAAGAAATACCTCTGGCTCATCGACACGACTCCCAAATATCCCGGCAGGCAGGAGAGCTACGATCAGGAATACTACACGATGGACTACAACGACACCACCGGTCTCTACATCCTCGACCTCTTGGATAACAACAAGTTAGAATATCTAGACATCAGCTATACAGGTATCGAGCAAACGGCGCTCACCCATTGCCATGTTTCTAATGCCAGGTTTATCTGGATTCAGGATTTGCCTGAACTCAAATACTTCTACGCCGACTATAACGGTATGCGCTCAATGGGAATTGGTTCACAAAACGGTAAGAAGAAAACCGATGGGCAGATCTTGACTCCTGGACTCCGATCCCTGGAACGATTGTCCGCAATTGGCATGCGAGGTGCCGATGTGACCACCATGCAAGGTTCCATTAACTTTGCAATCGATACAAGGTGTAAAAAACTGCATTACATCAACCTGTCCTATTCCGACTTCGACTCCATTGGTTTCTATGCCTCTAAGATTGACACTATCATCATTACTGGCAACCCTCTTCACTATATCAATGTCCAGACAGTTGACAGCATCAAATATATTGATGCAAGGGCCTGCGCTTTCAAACAGCGCGGCTATGACCCTGAAACAGGCAACACTGTTGCCATCCCAGCCTCTGTACGACAGAGATATCAATATACGAATTATGACACGGGCGTAACAGAGACAAGGGAAAAAACAATCACTATGAACGGCGCCCGTGAAGGAGGAGTTTATACAGGCAACTTGACAACGCCATGGAGTGGACTGCGGGGAGTACGAGCTTACAATCGCGAGAAACTGGCTACCGTTCTGCTGGACAACTGCAACGGTTTGAGGGATGTCTATTGCCATCACGACCCGAAACTACCAAAAATCAGTGGGCTTGACAACCTTGCCTACAATTTGGCGCTAGATAGCCAATTTGGATACCCAACAGTGGATGCCGACTCGCTGAATCTTGTTTGGGTCAACGACAATCTCATCTTTAACGAGTTGGATTTGCACATGAATGACAATCTCAAGTACCTTCATGCTTACAATGACAAGGCGCTGGGTGATGCCCTTGGCAGCAATGGTATGGACTTGAAAGAGAACGTGAATCTGGTGACTGCGTGGGTATCTAACTCCAACTTGCAGAAGTTCACCAATCAGGCTGCCGAGCACCTTGACACGCTTAAGATCTGGCAAAATCCTGTTTTACAAGAGCTTAATGTCACTTCAAACACGGGGTTGAGGTACTTTGACCTGCGCAATTGCATGATCCGCAATCTGGACGTGAGCCAGAACACGCAGCTTGTCTATTTTGATTGCAGTAACATGGACAGCATCCAAGCAGAATGGACCGCCTTTGACAACTATGGATTTACCATGCCCAGGCAAGTGCCCACCAGCATGAGCCAGCCTGGTAAGAACAGCATTGCCGACTTAAACTTTGGCAGCAAATCGCTGAAGGTGGTTCGTGCCGACAATAATGACCTGTATAGCCTGAAGGGCTTGAACAACAATGCAGGCCTGCACACGCTCACCTACAGTTACAACCACATCAACGGTATCGACTTGAGCGGTTGCACGAGCCTCCCGCCTCGCGGTAGCAACGAGGATCTCGTTCATTACAATTGCACCCACAACGTGAGGGGGTTGATTCCAGGAGAGCTAGCCTCATGGAATACAACCGAGAACGGTGTAACCACCCAACACAACATGTACTACTTCCAGCTCAAGAAGAATGCTGGCGACGCTTTACCCTCTCAACCTGCCAACTACAACACATTCTTGGGCAGCAAGAGCGGCCAAGACTCCATCGAGACCGCTTCCAGCACGCCACCCTATCAAAGGGAGCTTGAAGCCGACGGCTTTAACCCTGACAAGGTTCTGAAATTCACCGTCAACGCGTCAGGACCTTACCACGGCACTCGCGTTAAACCCGGCAGCACACCCAGCGGTGCGCCCAGCAGGGTAAACGTGAATCCGAGCGAAAATCTGCAACTGGACTTGAGTACGATCTATGGAACTGTAGCCGTGATCAAGTATATGAATGACGATCGCAACTATGTGGAATATCTGTACAACGATGGTCGCCCCAGCGTGTCAAGGGACGATGAAGGAGGGTCTAGCTTTGGCCTTGCCTGGTATCCCCCTGGCACGCCCACCGATGTTGAAGAGACAACCATCGACGGGCTGGGAGATGTCACAGTCGTGAGCGAGCGGTACTACGATGCCAGCGGCATGGAGCACAGCGAGCCCATCAGCGGAATGAACATCATTGTGCGCCAGATGAGCGACGGCACAACCCAAACCGAGAAAGTCATGAGGCCATAAGACCCACCATGACAACAAGCCACAGCTCAGGGATGCGATTCAAGCGAATTGCATCCCTTGTTTTTTCATCGGTGCCTGCTGGAGTGTTTTTCTCTTCATTTTGTAATTACCGGACTCCAATAAATGCATTTACTAGCGGCAAGTTATGAAAAAAGAATTGCGGGTGTTGCATATTTTTTATACCTTTGCCGTTTGAATTAAAAAATCAACCAGTTAACTGACATCCATTATCACAATGAGTGAAGACAATAAGAAACGATTGAAGGTGGGTATCACCATTGGCGACACCAATGGCATAGGCCCTGAGGTAATATTGAAAGCCATAGGCGTTCCCGAGATGCTGGAAATGATCATCCCAGTCATCTACGGCTCCAGCAAGATCATGAACTATCACAAGAACGCCTGCAACCTGCCTGGTGTTCAGATGAACTACACCAAGAGTGCCGAGCACTTGAAGGAGAATATGCCCAATCTGGTGGAATGCATCGACCAGGACATCAAGATCGAGTTGGGTCAAGCCAGCAAGCAGGCAGGCCTTGCCGCATTTACCGCCATCGAGGCAGCCGTCAGGGACTTGAAAACCGGTCTGATCGATGTACTTGTCACCGCCCCCATCAACAAAGACAACATCCAGAGTGAACAATTCCAGTTTCCTGGTCACACCGAGTATCTGGAGAGTGCGGCAGGAGATGGCAACAAGGCGCTCATGCTCATGTGTACCGAAAACTTGCGCATTGCCCTCGTCACAGCCCACCTGCCGTTATCACAAGTGCCCAGCGCCCTCACTATCGACGGCATCAGAGAGAAATTGCGCCTTCTCAATAATTCCCTGAAACGAGACTTCAACATTGACGGTCCCCGCATTGCTGTCCTGTCGCTCAACCCTCACGCCGGTGAGAACGGCATTCTGGGCAGCGAGGAACACGAGATTATCAAGCCAGCCATGTTGCAAGCGCTTGACCAAGAGGGCATCCAGTGCTTTGGCCCCTATGCGGCAGACGGTTTCTTTGGAGCCCGCCATTACCGCCGCTTTGACGGTGTATTGGCCATGTATCACGACCAAGGTCTGGCTCCGTTCAAGACCATTGCGATGGACGAGGGCGTGAACTTCACAGCCGGCTTACCCATCGTGCGCACCAGTCCTGACCACGGCACGGGATATGACATTGCTGGGCAGGGATGCGCCAACGAGGCCTCGATGCGCCATGCCATCTACACAGCTATTGACATCTACCGCAACCGCATCCGATATGACCAATCGAGGGAGAACCCACTGCCCAAGTTGTTCCAGGACCGAGGCCGCGACAACGTGAAACTGGATCTCACCAAGGAGGATTGACCTCATCACAGAGGAGACATCCAATCAGTAACTTTACGGCATGATTAAAGGAATCATTTTTGATTACGGCGGCACACTAGACAGCCGCGGCGTACACTGGAGCGAGGTGCTGTGGCAAGGCTATCAGCAGGCTCTGGTACCCATCGACAAGGAGACCTTCCGGACAGCCTATGTGGAAGGAGAACGCGCCCTGGCGCGCGAGCGCATTATCCTGCCCCAGGATGACTTCCACACCCTGCTGCGCAAGAAGGTCGCACTTGAGCTAGAATACCTCCCCGAGAGCTACAACGCCGACACCCGCCAGCAATGGGTGGAGACTATCGCGGGATATTGCGATCAAGCCGCCCGCCAGTGCATCGAGGAAGCGCGCCCCACGCTTGAAGCATTGAAAGAGCAATACCCCATGATGCTGGTGAGCAACTTCTATGGCAACATCGATGAGGTGCTGCGCGGCTATGGCATCAGAGATATGTTCAAAGGCATCATCGAGAGTGCGGTCGTTGGTATCAGAAAGCCCAACCCCACCCTGTTCAAGCTGGGTGTTGATGCTCTGGAGCTGCCGGCTGAACAGGTGCTCGTGATAGGCGACAGCCTGCGCAAGGATATCGCCCCCGCCGAGCAGCTGGGTTGCCAAGCGTTATGGCTCAAGGGCAAAGGCTGGACTCAAGAAGAGGATCAGCAAACGCACCCCCACACCATCAAAACCATCGCCGAGGTGCTGGATTGGATCCATCAGTTATAGCCACTTTAACACATTATATATAATAATGAATTATGCAATTATAGCAGCTGGCAATGGCGCACGCCTGGCCCAAGAAGGTGTCGCCAAGCCCAAGCCCCTGGTAGAACTGCAAGGGGAGCCCATGATCGGGAGACTGATCAACATCATGCTCAGGTGCAATGCCGAGAGCATCAGCATCATCGTCAACGAGCACATGAGCGAGGTGAGAGAATACCTTGAGAACTTGAAGTTGCCCGTTCCCTTAAACCTTGTGGTAAAGACCACACCCAGCTCGATGCACAGCCTGTGGCACTTGAGCGAGGTGATTCCCAAGGGCAAGTTCTGCCTCACGACCGTTGACACCATCTTTCACGAGGTGGACTTCAAGGGGTATATCGAAGCGTTTGAAAACGACGATGACCACGATGGAATGTGGGCCGTCACCCCATTTGTTGACGACGAGAAGCCGTTGTGGGTCGATGTGGACCAGGACATGAACATCACAGCCTTCCGTGACAAGTCATGGGAAGGAGCCCAATATGTGTCGGGCGGTGTGTATGCCATGACCGAGAAAGCATTTCCCATCCTGGAACAGTGCATCCAAGCCGGCAACAGCCGCATGAGGAATTTCCAGCGCGCACTGGTCGAGGCGCACCAGCGGCTGTATGCCTACAGCATTGACAAGATCGTTGATGTGGATCATGCCGAGGACATCATTACCGCCGAGACGTTCCTGCAATCAAAAAGCTGACAACAAATCCAATTCTACTTGTAGAAAATCAAAAAAATGTTAGCAGAGCTATTCCCCACACCAATTGAGGAAGAAAAAGGTGTTAAAAACGTCAAAAAGCAGCGAGGTAGCATTAAGGTTTTTTAAGCATTCGCAGCCCATAAAGGCAGAAATTTACATTTATTATATTTTTCGGCTAAGTTTTAACTTTTTTGAACTATTTTTACAATACATTTGGTTTTTCAATTCAAAAAAAGGCTGTAATTTAGCGCCGTTTTTCGCACGAGTATGGTCTCATGCGCAAAACACGAGCCGCCAAAAGGCGACAAAACAACAAAAGTTGAAATCAACATAAACATTAACTGTAATAAACAATTATGGCAAAAGAAATCGTTAAGCCCGCTACCGGCAAGTTAGGTATTATGGTAGTAGGATTGGGTGCCGTGAGCACCACGTTCATGACTGGTGTGATGATGGCTCGCAAGGGTCTTGCAAAGCCCGTCGGCAGCATGACACAGTATGACAAGATTCGCGTAGGAAAAGGCGAGAACAAGAAGTATTTGCACTATAATGAGATCGTGTCGATGCCCAGCCTCGACGACCTCGTGTTTGCAGCATGGGACGTATATCCCGTCAATGCTTATGAGAGTGCCATCAATGCCGAGGTACTCAAGGAGAAGGACATTGAGCCCGTTAAGGACGAGCTGTTGAAGATCAAGCCGCTGAAGGCCGCCTTTGACAAGAACTATGCAAAGCGCCTCGATGGTGACAACGTGAAGCAGTGCAAGGACCGCTGGGACATGACCGAGCAAGTGCGTGAGGATATCCGCAACTTCAAGAAGGAGACCGGTGTTGACCGCGTTGTAGTTCTGTGGGCAGCTTCGACCGAGATCTATGTTGAGCCCGACATGAAATACCATGGCACCATTGCCGCCCTTGAGCAGGCCATGAAGGACAACGTTGTTGACAAGGTTGCTCCCTCGATGTGCTACGCCTATGCAGCTCTCATGGAGGGCTGCCCCTTCATCATGGGTGCTCCCAATACCACTGTTGACATCCCCGCCATGTGGGAACTCTCTGAGAAGACCCAATTGCCCATCGCCGGTAAGGACTTCAAGACTGGCCAGACGCTGGTTAAGAGCGGTTTTGCTCCCATCATCGGCACCCGTATGCTCGGTCTGAATGGCTGGTTCTCGACCAACATCCTGGGCAACCGTGACGGCCTCGTGCTCGACGAACCCGCCAACTTCCGCACCAAGGAGGTGAGCAAGCTCTCGACCCTTGAGTCAATTCTCGTTGCCGACAATCAGCCCGACCTGTACAGCAACTACTACCACAAGGTGCGCATCAACTACTATCCTCCCCGCAACGATAATAAGGAGGGTTGGGACAACATCGACATCTTTGGCTGGATGGGCTATCCCATGCAGATCAAGATCAACTTCCTGTGCCGCGACTCTATCCTCGCAGCTCCGTTGTGCCTTGACCTGTGTCTGCTCATGGATCTTGCTCACCGTGCCGGCCGCTATGGCACCCAGCGCTTCTTGAGCTTCTTCCTCAAGAGCCCGATGCACGACTACACCAAGGATGAGATTCCCGTTAACCACCTGTTCCAGCAGTATGTGATGCTGAAGAACGCCATCCGCGAGATGGGCGGTTATGAGGCCGACGAGGAGATTGATTAATCACCCGCCAGCAACCGATTAAAGGGGTGAATACGGTAAAACGTATTCACCCCTTTTTTAGTTTCACGGTGCACAACAGTTTTTAACTGGCATTTATTTATCCACAATATATTTTTATCAAAATTTCGCTTGTTGATTCCATCTAATTACACTAATTTTGCAGCGAATTATGCAGTATCGACAATTATACTGGTTGATTATTGCCATTCAAGAGATGAAATGTGAACAAAATTAGTTTATCATGCAACAAATAATTCAAGAAGACCTGGTCGCAAAAGCGATGGCCCAGGAGAAGAAGAAGAAACGCGTGCGCAATGGTATCAAGTGGGATAGGCTTTTCATGGCTTGTGCTTATAACTGGTACTGGTTTGTCCTGTCGATGATCGTCTGCGCCAGTTTGTCATACCTCTTCGGTAAATCCCGACCTCAGTATTATATTGCCAAATCGTCAATCCTTATCAGGTCCAAGGACAGTTCTCAAGGCACACCGTCGATGACCTTCAGTGACCTTGGACTCAACACTGCAACCTATATCCCTAACGAGCAGTTCAAGCTCAAATCGTCAAGGGTAATGGAGGTTGTTGTGAACTCGCTGGGCCTCAATGTTCAGTACTATGGACACATGTTCCTGCGCGATGTGAACATTTACAAGAAGACCCCGGTTCAAGTGACTCCCCTCAAGGAGGTGACTAGCGGCTTCAACCTGACTATTGTTCCCAAGAGTGCCGACAGCTTTGAATTCAAGGTCAACGAAGGACAGTGGAAGAAGGCTCACTTTGGCAACAAGGTGAATACCGATTATGGTCCTGTTGCTATCACCAAGACCAAGGAATTTAACGATTCTCACATCGATTACAACATCATCGTGCGTGTGCTCAACCCGTCGTCGGTGGCAAGGTCATTGAGCTCACAGATGGTTGTTGAGCCTGCCAGCCAACACAGTGACGTGTATAACCTGGCCATCAGAGGTGAAAATCCCGAGATGATTGCCGATGTCCTGAATACACTGGTTGTCGCCTATAACCAGGAAGGTATCAACGACATGAACCAGGTGGCACGCAGCACCGAAGCCTTTATCGCTGAACGTGTGGCTGACTTGTCCAAGGACCTTAGCGGCGTGGACAATGAAGTGGCCATCCTGACTGCCAACTCGGCCAACTCGTTGATGCTGGGTAGCGAATCTTATAACATGCGACAGATTGACAACAACCAGGATTTAAGTCTGGAGATCAACTTGTCCAACCAGTTACGAAATTATATTGCAGGCATGGGTCCTGGCGACCTCATCCCCGTCAATAACGGCATGAGTAATGTGGGCATATCATCTCAGATTTCCCAGTACAACACGGCCATGCAGGATTACCAGAAGATTTCGGCCACATCCAGTGCCGAGAACCCTGTCATGAAAGAGTTGAGCACATCACTGGCCCAGCAGAAGAAGACCATCCTTGCGAGTCTTGACAATTACCTGGGCACACTGCGCACTCGACAAGGTCAGGCACAGCGCCGCCAGAGCCAGGCCCAGAGCAGCATGGCAGCCAATCCCGCTCACGAGAAAGCCATCACCGAGGTGACCCGTCAGCAGAAGATCAAGGAACAGCTCTACCTCTACCTGCTCAACAAGCGTGAGGAGAACGCCTTGCAGATGGCTATCACCGAGCCCAACGCCAAAGTCATGGAGCCTGCCATCCCCAACTACGGTCCCATCACCGCTCCGTTGTCACGTATCGTGCTGACCGGACTGGTGATCGGCTTGTTGATTCCTGCCTTTATCCTCTATGCAGTATTCTGGTACTTCTCGCTCGACAAGACCATCCACACCCGCCGCGAGGTAGAAGAGGTGTGTGACATTCCCATCCTGGGCGAGTTGCCGGCCAAGAAGAACAATGTCACAGGCGAGATCGTTGTCAACGAGACATCCAATGACCGCATGAACGAGGCATTCCGCATTGTGCGCAGCAACCTTGACTTTGTCACCAATAAGAATCAACCCGATGGCGAGGGAACGGTGATCCAGTTCACCTCGACGATGTCTGGTGAAGGAAAGAGCTTTGTTGCGGTTAACTTGGCACTTGCCTACACCTTTGTCAACAAGAAGGTGATTGTTGTCGATCTTGACTTGCGCAAAGGTAAGTTCTCGGAATATGTGGGCGTTCAAGACGGTCGTGGCGCATCGGCCTACTTGTCGGGCAAAGAGACCGACTTGAACAAGGTAATTCACCGTGGCGCACTTCATGACGGCTTTGACATCATCAGTGTTGGTGCCATTCCTCCCAACCCCACCTCATTGCTGTTGAGTGAAAACATGAACAAGATGATTGAACAGCTCAAGAAGGAATATGACTATGTGATCCTCGATACCGTTCCCTATAACCTAATCGCCGATGCGGCTGTGGTTAACCGGTTTGCCGACCTCACGATCTATGTCGTTCGCGACGGTAGGGTTGAGCAGCAGTTCATGTATGAGCTTGAGCGCCTGTCCGATGAGAAGAAGATTAAGAACCTGACCATTCTCATCAACGACATCAAGGTGAGCAAGACCCGCTATAACTACTCCTACGCTTACGGCTATGGTAAGGGCTATGGTTATGGCTACGGTTACGGCTATGGTTACGGCTACGGTGGTGACAGTGGTGGTTATTACATTGATGACACGCCCAAGGACCGCGAGAAGCCCATCAACAGCTAACAATCAGGAAATTTTTCCACAACACAATCATTTAAAACAGTGACCGCATGGCCCGAAAGCCATGCGGTCAATGTTTTGTGTAGGGTTACGCCCTTGCGTTCTTGTCTGATAAGATTGAATAGTCAAGTGATAAGTTACTTAACAACCACCTTGCGGGAAGTATAGTCACCCGAAACGATATAGGTGCCAGCGGGAAGATACACCTTAACGTCGCCAGTGGTGATGATCACCATACACTCGCCATTGAGGTTATAGACTTCGAGAGCCTCGCCAGTGGGATTCTCAACTTGGATTCCGCCAGTTGCAGGCACCGCATTCCATGCACGTGCGGCCATGGATGCCTGACCACCACTTAGCAGCACATCGATCATTTGGGTAACATCGCTGATGGTAATGCTTCCATCTTGATTCAGATCGGCTGCTACTTCATCAAATGCGCCAACGACACTACCACTCAACAAATAATCAATCAATACCGTAACATCGGCGATAGTCACAGATCCGTCGCAATTCACGTCGCCCATGAGGACGGCTTTCTCGTTCACGATGCCTTCAACGTCGGCATAGGCAGTAACCATGCTGGTCTTGGCTTGAATAGTCCCTTCAAACTCACCACTCACGGCTGTATTGGCCATGCGCACATAGAACACCTCGCCCATGGGGTCAAGCGTCAACGTTGTGGACCAGGACATCCTGTTCAAACTGATCTGGAAGTTACCGGTCACTGTGAGGGTAATATTCTCATCATTATTGTCGGCAGTCACTGCGCCACTGACAATTGTGGATTCGCCACCCTGCTCGGCCTCAATCATATCGAGAGCATTGATAGTGATGGTGGGGTTGGGTGCGGGTGCGCTATTATTGGCCGTAATGGCAATGTCATCAATGTTGAGGCGGGCACCAGCGGTCTGAGCAATCTTGAAACGCACATTGCCCGTCACATTCAAGTCAAAGCTGTACTGCTGCCAGGTTGCGTTAGGTGAACATGTGCCCACATTGGTCCACGTGCTACCACCGTTGGTACTATACTGTACAAGCAGCGTGGGAGCGGCCTCACTGGAGCTCCAGTTGGCTGCATAGAAAGAAATTTTGCAAGCGCCGTCGGCGACATCCTCGGCCATAGCTATATAGGAAGATGACGTCTTGCCAAATCGCACACTTTGCGTGTCATTCTTGTGAGTATCAGTATTCCAGATTCCCACGTCGGACGTGTTCCACTTGAAAGCATGACCCTGGATAAAAGACGTCGCATAGGATTGATAGGTCGAAATACCTTCCCAGGTCTCGACAATTTCATCACCAGGTTCCACACTACCGCCAGCGTTGTAGCTGGCCGTCAGGTTGACTGTGGTAGTTGTCAGCTCGGTGCTGGTGATTGTCAACGTTCCCGTTGCATTGGCCGATGTGCCGTTATAGGTCACGGTTACTGTTGTTCCATTATTGGCATTGGTCGCGGTAATGCTTGTCGGGCTAACCGTAAAGCCATTGCCGCTAACACTCACGGTCAGTGCCTTGGTCAAGTCGCTGCCCTTGACTGTAATAGTCTTGGTCACGCCACTGCCCGTATTGGTGCCCACATCTACCGTCGAGCCGCTGGCGGGAGAGGTCAAGACAGGAGTTGGCGTGGGAGTAACGCCGCCAGGTGTCCACGTGCTACCCTTCTTGTTGCCCCAGATGTACTCGACCAGTTCGGGATAGTCAACAAAGGGGTTGCGGTTGTGCTGAATGCCATACACGGCATCATTGCGCCTGGTTTCCAATGTGCTCACGGGGTCATTGCGATGCCATTCCAGCAGCTGGTTAATGGCCCATGTTGTCAAGCCCAGATAGGAAGAAGATGTGAACACCACACTACCCGTTCCGCTAGTATAGTCGCTCATGCGCATCATGTAGCGGGTTGCAAAATAGAAATATACGCGAGCAAAGTCGCCCTTATACTCATCAGCGACTTCAAACACGGTTCCACTGTAGCCGCTGAAGGTGCAGGAGCCCAGCTTACCCGTTCCCCTGGCCGATCCATTGGCACAGTCACCGAAGGGGTGGTTACCGCGCTCAGAATTCACCCATCCGTCCACAGGGAACATGTGATGCAGGTCGGTGTAGGCAGTATCCGAAGACGAACCGCCCCACCAGCTGTTGGGAATCGAGTGCTCACGGTTGTAGCAATCCCCTACTCCACTATAAGTTCCACACTGGTTAGTGTCATAAGTGAACTGTGTTGTGGAGTAACGGTCGATAATGATGTTACCATTACAGTCGGTCGTCTTGAAATCGGTCCACAGGTTCTGGTAGGAACGCTTGGTGTGCCCCTTGATGATCTTGTGCAGAGCCGTTTTCAACGCCTGGTTACCCTTACCCTGTGCGCCCGTGTAGTAGCCACTGGGTATAGCAGAAGAGGCTTGAATGCTTACCAGAGCTGCTAGCATCAAGCCGAAAAGATTAAGTTTCTTGCTCATGAAATTAAAGGTATTTAGTGAATCTTATTGCCGCTTGAGGTAATCCAGAGCCTTCTTGCAGATACCCTCGTGTCGCATCACCATGTATATCAACAGCAAGTTCAACACCACGACCTCAAAGGCGAAGTAGAGCCACGGCATGTCGATGATCACCGCAATAAAGCAAGCAATGATGCGGGTGTTGAAGGTGAGGATATTGGTGTACTTCATCAAGGGCAGGCTGAGCTGGCGGAAGTAGTCACGGAAGTCCTGTGAGGGCACCCCGTCCTCGCCATAGCGCTCATCGAGCGCTGCACGCAAGCGCTGCATCTGAGGCGTCCAGTTCTCCTGATTTCTCGTGTACAAGCGATAGAAGAACAAGGGCATTTTGCTCCAGAAATTGGCACCCCACTCCAGCTGGCGATACTGCTCGTTCAGCTTCTTGGAGTTATCAAGCTCACTGCCCTGCTGACCCTTGAGGAAGAACAGGTGGAACTGACGGTAATAGTCGGCCATGGCAGCCTGCAAGGCGTGGCTCACCCCCGAAGCGATAGCCAGTGCCCAAATCTGCCATTGATGATTATAGAAATAGTTGCCCAACAAGCTGTCACCGAAATCCAGTTCCCTAAACACCAGTGCAAAACTGATCGCAGCAAACCAGAAATCGCCACTCACACCATCCAGGATACGGCCCATGCGTGAATACTGCTGGGTGAGACGTGCTAGCTGACCATCGGCGCTGTCAAACGTGTCGGCCCACGTGATGAGTAACATACCCACCCAATTGAGCCAGGCCAAATGCGGCTGATGGAAATAGAGCATGATGCCACCAGCAACACCCATAAAGATGCTCGCGATAGTGATAGCATTGGGGCTTACCCCTAACTTGGCGAAAAACTTCGCCCACAAGAAACCCAGGGGGCGGTGAAAATGCAGGTCAAACCACTCCTCGGTGTCCGACGACTTGAGCGATGCCTGATATTCTTCTTTTAATGTCATGTATTGTGTGGTTTTGCTTCGGTTGATGATTAAAGTCCCAGATGCGCCTTGGCCTGCGCGAGCACAGCCTTGGCAATGTGGGGCGCCGACTCGTTGCGACAGGGAGCAAAGCTGGGCCAGTCGTTAAAGTCAATAATACGAATGGTGCCGTCGGGATCCACAATGCAGTCACCGCCATAGATGACGACGTTCAACTCCTCGGCTGCACGCGAACAGATGTCCTTCAACTCCTTGAGGTCAATGTCGATTCCCTGGCTGTGGCCATTTACTTCCTCCCAGCCATACTTGCTGTGTCCCTCGTCAAAGGGGTAGAACCAGTAGAAGAACTGCGAGCCTTTCACTCCATAGAACTTCACAAGATCACCCACCAGATGCACATTGATCACAGCACGGGTGATGCCACGGTAGAAATACTCCTGAAGCACTTCCTGGGCCTCCTCGGGATGACGCACATAGCTCACATCCTCCTTGTGCATCGCATGGAAATCGCCACGCTTGATCCAGCAGGACTTGAAGCCAGCCTTCTTCAACTGACTCTTGATGTTCTCGTTGGTATTCACAATGAGGCTCTCGGGATAAGGTATGCCATTACCCAGCAAGATGCGCGTCATGCGCTCACGCGTGCAATTCTCAATGCCGTAACCCGAGTTGATCACCAGCTTGCCCTCGTCCTCAAGACGTTGCAGCTTGGCAATGCTCTCGCGCTCACGGCACATGGCCAGCACAACAGGTTCCTCTATCTCTTGCTTGTTGAATTGTTCCTCACTGTAAACATTGACCTGGCAACCGCGTTTGCGCAGCTGCTCTGCCACCAGATTGAAGATGGCCGTGTCATTGCCAATGTGATTGGGCGAATATGCCCCTGCGCGCATGATGCCCGCAATTGTGATGTCTGCCATTATAATTTGACTTTTATAAAAAAATAGTTACGGGAATGATTACCCAGCCTTAACGGGGCACAAAGATACAAAAAATTGTAATAGTGGCACTTAAAAACCCAGAAAAAAGGTGTGCGCCAACAAAGGAGATATTTTTTTGAAAAATTTTCGGCCAAAACGCTTGCAGGTATCAAAAAAAGCACTACCTTTGCACTCGCTAATGAAAAAATACTTTCAGCTAGCTACCGGAGAGGTGGGTGAGTGGCTGAAACCAGCAGTTTGCTAAACTGCCGTAGGGGTAACTCTACCGCAAGTTCGAATCTTGTCCTCTCCGCATAATTAGGGTTAACAATCTTGAAATCAGATTGTTAGCCCTATTTTTTTGAAATTCCATAGACACGGAATAGACAGTAAAAAACGGACTAATAACTTTGGCATTTTTTGGAAGTGGTAGAAAGCCGACAAAAAATGTTAAAAAAATGTCGTCTTTTAGAGAAAGAAATCGCGCAGCCGAACTTCTTGGATTCACCTATCCAAAGCTGCATACTGGAAAGAAATGGTTTATAGATTTCTTTGCACTCGATCCCTTGACAGGGACTATGAGGCGCAAGAAATATCACATTGATAACATCGAAAAAATTGGTGAACGGCGCAAGTATGCAGCTGAACTAATCGCTATAACATTGAAAAAATTACGCAGCGGTTGGAATCCATGGGTAAATACCCAAGAAAGCCGTGGGTTTACATTTTTATCAGATTGTCTTACTCGGTACATGGAATATATCGAACGGAAATCGAGGACAAAAACGAAGCATTCCTACCAGTCTCGTGTGAACATCCTCAACCAATATCTATCCTCATGTGTACTTCCCATCAAGTATGCCTATCAGTTTGACGGGGCGTTTGTCAACGACTATCTGGATTGGCTCTACCTCGATCGAGGTGTGAGCGAGCGCACAAGGAACAACTATCGCGGTTGGTGCTACAGCTTTGCAGAGTTCCTCGTTTCTCGCAAGTACATCGAAACCAATCCCGTTGACCACATCCCGGCGCTGGACGAGAAAAAGAAGCACCGCAAGGATTTGTCACCCACGAAGCTTCAGCAGATGCGACGACATCTTCAGAAAGAGGACAAGTTCTTCTTGTTGGCCTGCTATATGGAGTACTTCACATTTATACGTCCCACGGAACTCTCCTACCTTAAAGTGGGCGACATCAGCCTAAAGGATAAGACGGTGTTTGTGAGCGAGGACTTCAGCAAGAACAAGAAGAGTGCCAAAGTCGCACTGAACGACACCATCATCAAGCTGATGATCGAACTTGGTGTGCTATCCAAGCCTGCAACCTTCTTCTTGTTCGGCAAGAACTTCAGACCTGCGGCTGAACGCAGCAACGCTGACCAGTACAACCGCAGATGGAAGAAGATGCGAGAAGCTCTGGGCTGGGGAGACGAATACCAGTTCTATTCCTTGAAGGATAGTGGAATTCGTGACCTGGCCAACGAGGAGGGCGTGGTGGTCGCCAGAGACCAGGCTCGCCACAGCGACGTGAGCACGACGAACCGCTACATCCAGGAGCACAACATGCAGGTGCATGATGAGGCCAAGCAGTTCAAGGGTGCCCTCGTTGAGGAAGATGCATAGTTTTTCCTCTACCCTTTCTCGACCTTGAAGAAGGTACCGCGAAGTAACTGCGACATTCCATCCTCGGTGAATGTCGCGGTTATCTTTTCACATAGGTACTGTTTGCCGTCGATGTGGAACAGGGAGCGGACGTTGGGGATCTTGTCGGCAAGGAAGGAGAAGGTGTATTTCTTCTTCTGGTCGACGGGATAGTAGGTGCGGCGCTCCACGCCCTGGCCGTAGGCGGCGTTGTTCAGGCGCAGCGAGCAGGCCTTGCCGCTGTCGGTGCGCTTCCAGGTCACCAGCAGCGTCCCGGCGTTGCTGTTGGGATTGGGGGCCGAATAGCTGTAGTCCACGTCGAAGGTGTCGGTCCAGGGATGCGGGAGCCTCGGGGCGAAGCGGCTGTAGTCGCCCCACCAGTAGGCGACAAACAGTTTGTCGAACACGGCGCCGCTCTTCTCGCGCTTGCCTGCGCTGACCGTGGGCAGGGCTCCCCACTGGATGGGCACGTCCTGGTCCACCTTCTCGGACCAGCGGGGGCGGCCCGTGTGGGTCTGGTCGGAATAGGCGCTGTCGCCCTCTCCCGTCTCGCCGCACTCGAGGAACACCAGGTTGCCGATGGTGCCGTCCGTCTCATCGATCCAGGCAGGGACTATCTTCATCTCGTCGATGTCGTCGGGGTGGTCTTTGTCGATGATCAGCGGGCCGAAGCGGTTGATGGGGACAAGCCGGGTCACGTTGCCCCAGTTGTCCCACTCCTCGCGCCCGCCCGTGCGGTATTTTACCCTTTGCATCACCTCCAGCACGAAGTAGGTGTCCACGTCTTGGGCGTAGTGCAGGCCCCAGCAGCCTCCGCTGTCGGGCAGGGCCTCCTGGCGGACGTTGCTGTTGAGCAGCTCGTTGAGGGTGGCATAGCTGCGGCACCTTACCGTGCCGTCGGCCTGTGTCATCTGCTCAAGGTACCACGGGCAGCTGTAGATGTTGTCAAGGCGGTGGCCGCCGGCGGCGTAGCCCTGGTTGAGCATCGCCTTGTAGCCGCTCTTCTCCTCGTCGGTGGTGACCTCCACGGTGAAAGCGTCCACGACCTTTGAGATGTGGATGGCACCCGCCGCCTCGATGTTGTCCGCGGTCGCAGTGCAGGCTATCGTGCTGCGGGCGTGGTCAATGTCGAACTCACAGAGCAGGAGTTTCTCCAGTTCCTGGAAGAACTCGTTCACCGTCCAATGCGGCAAAGCACTCGCCCATGTGCGGTTGCTGTTGGCGTATGGCGTGGTGTTCATCAGCCACAGGTGGCGGTAGTCGCTGCTCTCCCAGAGCGAGAAGTCGTGGGCATAGCCCAGGGCCTCGCAGATCTTCCTGGTTATCCAAAGAAGATTGGGCTGGAACGAGAGCCCGCGGCAATAGTCCGTGTCCTCATCGTTGTCGGGGTTGACCTTCCACTCGTACTTGTTGGCACTGGCGTTCCACCTGGCGGCGTTCTGGAGGTTGCCGCTGGTGTTGTTCACCCAGGGCAAGGCGGTGTAGTCCGTCCGTGCCCACAGTTCGGCGGGACTGGCGTAGGACGATTCCTCACCTGGCCGTGGTTGGGCTCCGCCCGTATTGGGCAGGTTGTCGGGATAGGTGTTGGGCCATTTGCCCAGGTCGAGCTCGTCGATGTAGGTCTCATCGAAGCGGGGGAAGAAGTTCTGGTAGGATCGTTTCTCGAGGAACTGCACCTTGACTGATTCCTGCGTGATGCCGGTGATCACGACGGCACCTCGCTTGAAGAAGTTGGTGTCCTGGAGCACGGCATCAAAGAAGATGTCGCCCGTGTCGACGTCTTTTCGGGTGATCATGCCGAAGATGTCGAGGTTCTGGTGACAGTCGGCCAGGGGCAGTTCAATCTCCATGGAGTAGTCGTCGGCGTCGGTGAAGATGCGGTTCTCCGATACATATTCTATCGAAGACCCCTTCTTCAGCGCTGCCTGCTTTCCGTTTATCGTGAGTATCATAAAATAGCGGTTGATTTACTTAATGCAAAGGTAAATCAACCGCGTATGCTGTGAAAAGACGTTGAAACTCTAATTCTGAGAGGCACGAACAGCACGGATTTTTAGCCCAGCACAGCGGGGAAATCTGTTTCCGTTCGGGTTAATGTCTCCCTTTACAAAGCTCCAGTAATAAGCAAAATAGCAAGCGTCGTTATATGCGTAGTAGAGCGAACTCGTCCAATAACAGCCTATTTCTCCATTACCTAAACAGAAGTCTTGAAAGTATCCAGACGCAGGCAAATATATAGTATTACCGTTGGGCCCTGTGACCTTCTGACTGCTACCCGTCCATTCCCAAGTACATCTATCATACAACTCTTGCCATTGAGATAATGATGGAATGCGCCAAGATGGTCCCCAGTTCACATAAGCTGCATCATCCTCGGGATCCAATTCTGTTTTGCCATCGATAAAGCCATTGTAGCCGTATTCACTATTGGTACAGTACTTAGTCAGTGTGTTATTGCTACCTTTGCACCATTTATAGTAGTACCAGTCATAGCGTTCGGATGGAGAGGTCTCGCCCCAAGCAAAGAATGAGCCGTGTCTATTTAAGTTCGTTGCACCGATATTCCATTTTGCCCATAATGTGCCGCTTGGGAGACCCAAGTCAACATACTCTGGTTCTAATTCTACCTCTACTGGCTCATCGCTCCATCTGCCACTCAACAAGTAATCAATTAACATCGTTACATCAGAGATGTTTACGTGACCATCTTTGTCGGTATCTCCATCCGGTTCCTCATAAGAGTCATGAACAGCTCGGACGGGAAGCCCTATATAGCGGAAAACATTGTAATCCCAGTACTCACCACTTGAATTGAAATACATATAGTGGGCACAATCAGATCGACTAGTATATAGCGAACGTGACCAATAGGTGCCACCCGTACCCACTTCAGCAAGGGAGCCGCCAAATTGATAGCCCGCAGCAGGCAAGAATAATGATGCCCCCTTCGAACCAATCACCAAAGTGCCTTCAACACCATTTAAAGTAGTTCTTTCCCAATAGCACTCTTCAACTAGTTCTTCCATCTGTTCCAAGGTTGGCATGTGCCACTCTCCCCCCCAGTTCACATAAGCGGCATCGTCTTCTGGATCAAGTTCCGTCAAGTCATCAACCGTGCCGTAGCTGCTGGACGTACAGTATTTTGTCATCTTGTTCCTGCTATTGCTCCATTTATAGTTGTTCAAATCATAGGTATCTTTGGCAGAGGTTTCACCCCAGGCGAAGTAAGAGCCATACTCTTCGGGACTGCTTGCTCCAATATTCACTGTCGCCCATAGCGTGCCACTTGGCAAACCAAGATTAACATATTCTGTTCCTCCAGGAGTCACTGGTTCATCTCCCCATTTTCCTCTCAATAGATAATCAATCAGAGTTGTTACGTCAGAAATATTCACCTGACCGTCTAGGTTGACATCACCTCTCACATGTTGAGCGTTAGCCTTAAAGGAAAACAGCAATATGAAACAGAATACTATACATAAACAAATTGTAATTTTCTTCATTGTCTTGATTCAATTGAACAAAACTAACTATTAGATTAATTGCAGCAAAGATAGTTATTTTTTTCTATTTTCTTTTATTTTTCGGTGATTTATTATTCATGAGGCGCTGGTACTCGTCCTGCGCCTGCTTTATGCCCTTGTCGCCGGTCACGGTGTTGACGGTGACGAAGGGCTCGTCCAATCGCTCGTTGAGACGGGCGATAGTCTCTCTCAAGTCTTTGCTCTCCTGGACTATCACCTGCGGCTGGCTCTGTGCCAAAGCCATCGGCGCGGTGATTGACCTGGACACGTCGGCTCCCTTCAGAGAGCCGATCGTGTTGGTGCGCTGCGCGTAGTCCAGGGCCTCGATCAGAGGACGGGCAACGGGTGAAGCGACCAGTTTCTGACTCGCCACCCATTCCCCGGCATGGACCACGCCAGCCACCTCGTCGGCACGGCCCTTGCGGGTGAAGCCGCCCTCGCCGTAGCCCTGGGCCTGGCTCGCCTGCTGCTGCTTTTTTATCGCGGCCACCTGCATGGCACCTGCGGCCACTGCCATGGCAGCGGCTATAGGGGCGATGATGTAGCCCACGACAGGGATGGCGGCAGCACTGGAGTAGGCGTTCAGGGCGGCGGTCGCCGTCTGGGCCACGGCCTGGATGACCTGCATGGCGAACAGTTTCCTATTCGCCTCGTTCTTGACCTGGGCCACCTCCTTCTGCTTCTGCTGTTCAAGGCGTTTCGTCTTGAACTTGTTGCCCTCGGCCATCGAGATCTCGCGCTCGTAGCGTTTCTCGATGGCGGCTGTCTCCAGTTCCATCTCGGATTGTACGAGGCTTGAGATCTGCGAGAAGATGGAGGCCATGCCCTGCGTGAGCGCATCGACGCTCTTGGTCAGGGCCTGGCCGCCGTCGCCGTTGAGCCAGTCGGCCAGGTCGTCGTTCATCTTCTGCAGGGCGTTGCGGTCATCGTCCGCCCCGAGCTGGTTGTACTTCCTCTTCAGGGCGAGTTTCGCCTTCTCGTAGGCCTCCTCGATGCGGAGTTTCTCCTTGGCGTTGTCGCCTACGGCTTTCAGTTCCGCCTGATAGACGGCATCGAGGTTGGCCGACGCCTCGTTGTACAAGGCGAGGTTTTCGGCTGCATTGTTGCCGAAGTACTCGTCCTTGAGTTTCTGCAACTCGGCCTGGTGCTTCTTCTGCTGTGCCTCGTACTCCTTCTGCCGCTTCTGCTGGTCCTTGACCAGGGCGGTCAGGTAGGTGTCGTGGGCCTTGAGGTAGTCCTGCCATGCCTTTTCGTCGACTGCGGGCTTGGGCATATCGAAGGTTTCACCCTTTTCTTCGGCCTGGCGTTTCGCCTCCTCCCATGCCTTGATCGGGGCCTGCGCCTGCTTCTCGTAGATCTTCTCTATCGTCTGCAGATGCTGCATGTCGATGAGTTCCATGTTGGCGTTGTACTGCTCCATGGTGATCTTTCCGTCGATGTAGCGTTGCTGCATCAGGGCCTTGATGTCCCGGTAGGACTCCTGCTCTTCCTCGATGGTGAACTTGTTGGCCTGCTCGGTCTGCTTGCGCTGCGCCTCCAGATGCTGTGCCTCGATGGTCAGGCGCTCCGTTGTCGTGAGGTCGGTGTGCTTTAATCTCTTGGCCTCGTATTCGGTGGCGATCTCCAGCATCCGTGTGGTGTAGGCCTCGTAGTTCTTCTCGCCTGTGGCGTAGGCGATGCGGTTGATGGCTTCCTGTTGTTCCTTCCACTCCTTTTCGGCCTTGAACTTGTCCTCGGTCTTGGTCTTGCCCGTGCCGGTCTTTTTATCGGTGGTCGTGGTGGGTGTCGGTACTCCAGAGCCGGGGCCTTCGGTCTCGGCTTCGTCGATGATGACGAGATCCTCTTCCTTGGAGTATTCCATGAGTTTGTCGATGCGCTGCTTGATCAGTTTGCGCTTGGCCTTCTTGTCGTAGGCGATGCCGGGCAGCTGGGTCAGCTCGCCCTGCGGGTTCGTCGAGTAGCCGTAGGCGTGGGCCAGGGCCTCGCGCTGCTGGCGGGAGCCCTTGGTCTTGCGGTCGAAGGACTCCTTCTCGGCCTGCTCCTGGTCGTGGATCTCACGCTTGAGTTTCTCGTCCTCACGGATCAGGCGCTCGTATTCCTCACGGTTGGCCTCAAGGCGTATCTTCTTCTCCAGGGAGAGCAGGTAGTCGTCGAGTGCCTGCTTGTTCTCCCGGTACTTGCCCGTCTCAGCGTCCAGGCTGGCGCAGTAGTTCGGGATCTGCGCGTTGAGGGCATCGATGGCCTCCTTGCGCTTCTGCTTGGAGACGGTCTCGTCCTTGGCGATGGCCACCAGGCGCTCGATTTTGCCTTTCTCGGCATCGAGCTTCTGCATGTGGTCTTCCCGGGCCTTGGCCAGTTCGCGGTCCATGTCGGCCATCTCCTTCTCGGCCTTCGTGGCTTCCTTCGTCCGCTTGGCGAAGGCCACCAGGCCGACGATGACGGCGGCGATGGCCGCTGCCGCCAGGCCCCAGGGGTTCATCTTCATCGTCGTGTTGAGCATCTTCTGGGCGGCGTCGGCACGTGTGATGTTGCCCGTCAGACGGTTATAGGCCGCTGAGCAGGCCAGCGTGGCGACCTTGCCGATGGCCTGGGCCTTCTCCACCAGCACGAGCCATCCGTAGTGTATCTTCAGGGCGATGTTGCTGGCGTTGGCGGCCACCGTGTAGGCAGCCCATGTGGCGGCGAGCGTGATCAGGGCCCCCTTGTACTTGATGACGAAATCCACGGCGATGGACATGCCCCGCATCATGGCCGATGTGCTGCTGATGAAGTAGCGCATCACGGGCATGAGCTTCTGGCCGAGCGTCGCCGCCATCTCGGTGAAGCCCTTGCGGGCCTTGTCCAGCTGGGCCTGTACGGTGGTGTTCTGCACCTCGTACTCCTTGGTGACCGAGGTGGCCTCCTCGAAGGCCTTGGCGGCCTCCTTCTGCTGCCACTTCAGCGTGTCCAGGTTGCCCGCCAGGGCAGAAATCACCTGCGCGGCACGGGCACCGTTCTCGCCCATGTCCTTGAACACGGGTGCCAGCACGTCGATGTTGCCCAGTTCCTTCAGTCGTTCGAGCAGCATGAGCAGGCCCTCGTTGGTGGAGCGTGTCAGGGCCTCCTTGAACTTCTTGGCGTTGATGCCCGTGGCCTTGATCACCTTGTCCTGCTGCTTGAACATGTCCATGATCAGCTTCGAGACTGCCGTTGCCGACATCTCAGCGGCCTGGCCCTGGCTGTCGAGCACGGCGGCGAAGCCCATGATCTCGGGGATGGTCATGCGGGCCTGTGCGCCCACACCGGCCATGCGCTTGGCGAAGTTGGCCAGGTAGGGCGCGGCGGCGGTGCAGTTCTGCGACAGCTCGTTGATGACGGAGCCCA
Source organism: uncultured Prevotellaceae bacterium (assembly GCA_947165485.1). GTDB lineage: Bacteria > Bacteroidota > Bacteroidia > Bacteroidales > Muribaculaceae > Sodaliphilus. Next base: position 3,095 of record CAMVAP010000004.1, on the reverse strand, counting down.
CGGCGAGCAGCGACTGCTCCACGCCCAGGCGCTGCTTGTCGCCGAAGATGTCCGTGAGCTTGGAGAGGGTCAGCGTTGCGCCCTCGCCCAGGTCATCGAGGGCGACGTTGATCTGGTTGGCGGCCTTGACGAAGCCCAGCACGTCCTTCTCGGACGAGAGGCCCAGTCGGCCCGCCTCTTGGGCGAGCTTGTTGAGATCCTCACGGCTTGTCCTGGTGTCGATCTTCTTGAACTGCTCGTTGAGGTGTTCCACCTCCTCGGCGGTCATTCCCGTGAACTTGCGGACACTGGCCATCTCGGCGTCTATCTCGGCATAGACCTGCACGGCGGCCTTGCCCGCCATCACCAGTCCCGTCATGGCTGCTGCCGCGCCCATCAGGGTCGTCTGCCAGTCGTTGACGGTGCGGTTGAAGCGCTGCCAGAAACTCTCCTGGGTCCTGAGCTCGGCGTTGACCTTGGAGAGTTCGGCCTTCACGGCCTGGATCTTGGCCACGTGCGAGTTCCAGGCCGCGCTGCCGCGCTCCATGTAGTCCAGCTGTCGGTTGAGGGTCTGCAGGGTCTTGTTCAGTTCCTTGGGTGTCGCCTTGTCCAGGCGGCGCATCACGGCCTCGACCTGCTGGGTCGAGGACTCGATTTCACGGATCTGCCGCTTGGTGTCGGCCAGTTCCCTTCTCAGCTTGCGGAGTTCGATCTTGTTGCCGCTGGCGGCGGCCTTGGCGATGGCGTTCTCCAGTTCCATCGCCCGCTGCTTGAGCTGTTGCAGGACCTGCTGGGCCTGCACGCCGTTGACTGATAGGTTGACCGTTGCTGTGGTGTTGATGTCGCTCATAGTATCGTATTTTTGGTTCAAAATTACCTCTGTCGCCTGGGATAGTAAAAGACATTTCACGGTGCAAATCGGTCGGCTGTCGGCGGCGGATTTGCACGGCGATTTTCGGCCATGTGTCAATAAAATTAGACATACTGTCTCGTGGTGCATTATGCAGCAGAAAAGTGCAAAAAATTGGAGGCCGTAAAAATACCTATATCAGCAGGTTATCAGAAAAGATTTCGGATGGGTTTTGTAAAATTGTTGAAAAATTCCTATTTTGAAACTGAATAATGGCTGAAAATCAGCCATTTGCGGGGTTACGGGGCAGAGCCCCGCCCCTGTCCGAGAGGACCCCCCGACCGCCCTACAGAGCGCAAAACGAAAACCGCTTTTTGATTTTGCGGAATATGCAGGGCGATGCCCGCCGATGGGCGGTAAAATCGCCAATGTGTGACCGATGAACCGAAAGGCACTTTCGGTTTCGTCGGCACACTTTGGCCTACTGCTTTTATGTTCTACACTCGTGTAGAAGATTATTCAACAAAATTGCGGCAAAATCTCGATTTTGCGGGAATTTTGTGTTTAGGCGATGGCGATGGGCGGTGAAGCGAAGTCAAGGGAGCGCAGAATGGCGACAGAGGCTGGAGTGTGCCCAAGGCTCACAGCGACGAACCTCCGAGCCGCAGGCGAGAGCAGCGGGGTGCGCAGGGAATGGAATGCAGCACCAGATGAGCGGAGTCAGCGTGAGTGCCAGGCGGGATGCAGGCGTTGCGGTGCAATCTCTGATTGAGCATCGTGCTTGCGGAACGTCAGGATCGGGTTGAGGACGAAGGACGAACCCGATACCAGTGTAGCGAGCTGGATGCGCCACCGCATACGCCGTCAGCAGACCGCCTGAAGCACTGTCGATGACGGAGCGAAGCACAGGGCGTAATGGAAATGACCGAAGCAGCCGGCTGCGTGGGGTTTTGGCGCGGATAGTGAGCCTGGCCAGGCACTATCCAGCCGACCGGTCAGTCATTCAAGCTGGCGCAGCCGTAGCGGAAGTGCCCATCGCCATCGGGGGCTGGGGTGGGCATTTTTTCCGAAGGAAATGTTTTGTATATCATGGATTTTGGCTAATTTTGTGGCATCAAAACAACTTTGTCAAAATTACTTTATTCATACTATATTTTTTACATGAAGGCACTTCGTTGCGAAACGGAGTGCTTTTTTCATGCTATCACCAATGGTGCAATCCGAAGGTGAACTTCACCATTGGTGCAATTGCACCACGCAGTGAGAGCCGGAGGCGTGCCGACCAGAGTGGCGGGGAATGGGCGGTGACCGACCTGATGACCGATGGCCGAAGGCCTTACCACGGGATCGATGGCCCTGCCGCAGGCTTCGCCCTGGGCGACCGAGCGCAGTGAGGTTTGCCCAGGGCACGGGCTCGTCCCCGTGAAGCCTGTGACGCCGTTGCAGGATGGACGCAGTGGACGAGTGTGCCTGGGGGCTGTCAGCATCGATACCCCCGAGCGCAGCGAGAACGCTGGGCTTGATTGAGGAGCGTGCATCAAATCGAGCGCAGCGAGACCTGATGCGTGAGCGACGAAACGAGCCGTGCGTGCGGGGTGTCGATGCGGATAGACAGCCGACGGAGGCACTCTCGGTAACGGAATGATCCGGGCATGGCGGCACGGCGGCAGCGCCATCGATGAGCGAAGCGAATGACATCCCTGGTGTTTGAGGTCATGGGGAGGGAACTTGACAAGGCGCAACCGGCAGCCGCAGGCTGACGTTGCGGCTTGTGCTGCCCATTCATCCGCGCGGAGGGAGGCCGAACGCAGTGGCGCATGACGCTTGGGAAAAATGTTGATAACTCCTTGTCGGTTCAAACTTGCATGTTTCAAAAAAAAAGTAATTTTGCACTGTCTTTTGGGCGGCTTCATCATAACACACACCGCCCTGCTAACTCAAAGGTTTTAACTCAACACCATACAATAAGCCGGCTATATTTATATAGCGGGGTTTGTCATGGTTATTTATTTCCAATTTGAGTTAGCATTTCTATCCAAGATTATTTTGAATGATTTACAGATCCCCAAATGGGTTCTGGCCATGAAGACACATGGAGTTAATGAAGCCGTGCATCCGTCCGTGACGGGCACGATGTGCGGTAATTTTTTGGCACCTGTAAATGGGGCAAAATACTACAACAAAACGTCAAAATACACATTGCCAAAAATGGGTACTGAAAATCAAGCGGTTACAACGGCAAATTTGGCCGATTTTACACATTCAC